>JAGGYH010000077.1 GCA_021162615.1 Candidatus Aminicenantota bacterium | reverse complement strand
TGTTTTTACTTTCATTTTAATCGCCATTTTTTTACCTTACAGGCAAGCCGATATGAAATTCAGATATGGCCTGTGCTCCCTTCAGATTTTTAACGCCATTCTTCGCACTGTGTTCTCGGCTGCTGCGTAACTCCCCCCGTCCGTGGGTCATACATGCTCCCAGCTCGGCTTTGCCGAGTTCCCTCGAACAAAGCACTCCGAAGGCTAAATCTTCAATGTCGCTACGTCCACACCTGAATTTCAGTATGCCTTCTTCAACCTCGACTTGTGAATAATGCAGGCGATTTGAATGTAAGATTCTGAGTAAGGTTCATTCAAAGTTAAAAGGGTACGTCCTCATCTTCACCATCAGGTTCCGGCATATTTTGATCTGAAGGAAAATCTGAATTATCCTGGTGATCCGGTGGGGATTGCATTGTTTCTGCAGCAATATCCTCGCGCTTTCCGAGCAAAGTGACCTGGTAAGCATGAACTTTTGTTGTGTATCTCTGTTTTCCGTCTCGGTCCTCCCATTTATCGGTTCTCAGCCTGCCCTCAACAAGAACTTGTTTGCCTTTTGATAGAAACTTTTCGCAAAATTCCGCTGTTTTTCCCCATGATACGACTTTATGCCATTCTGTACGGTCCTCGCTTTCCTTTGTCTGCGGATTAAAAACACGCTCGTTCGTGGCTAATGAATAATTTGCTACAGGTCTGTTAGACTGGGGGATATACCTGATATCAGGATCAGCTCCGAGACGGCCCACTAAAATGACCTTATTAAAACTGTTTATATCTCTCATTGTAAAATCCTGGATTGTATTTCCTTGATTTTTTCCTGGGCGATCCTTGCTTCTTCTTCAAGGGGAAATTTGCTTATAAGAAGCTTGAATACAGCTAAGGCTTCCTCCTCTTTTCCGGTTTTCATAAGACATATCCCCTTTTTTAAATGGGCGGCTGGAATTTTGTCACCTTCTGGATAGCTCAAAATCAGGACATTGAATTTTTTTATCGCTTCTTCGAAATTTTCTTGACTGAAATAACACTCTCCGATCCAGTAAAGCGCATTGTCTGCAAGCGGGCTTTCGGGAAAGTGTTCGATGTAAATGGTAAATCCTTCAATAGCCAGCTGGAAATTGCCTTTGAGATAGTCTGATCTGGCCAGGTTGTACACCTCTTGCGGAGACAGATTGGGGTCAAGTTGTGTTTTTGGTGCGCTTTCTTCTAAGGTTGTTTCCTGTTGTTCTGCGGTTGATCCTTGTGCGGATTCATCTTTGATTTCATCCGGCGGGATTTCTTCTGCCATCTGCGGAATGGATGCGGTTGACTGTTTGATTTCAATAAGATCTTCTGCTATCTCTGCAAGACTGGACGTGAGGGTGTCGAACTTTTCAAGTAAAACCTGATACTGTGCAGGAATCTTTTCTTGTTCCTCAATAAGGTTTGCCTGTTCGTTTCGAATCAGATTCATCAGTTCATGAATTTCATCTAAATGTTTTTTTATATAGATGATATCTTCCTGATTCTTTTTTGATTGTTTCTCAAGCTCCAGGATCTTCATTTTTAATATCTGGACATCTTGATATATCAGTTCATATGCTTTTTTGCTTTTTTGGGTTCCTAAAAGCAGAATGGGACATAAGAAGACAAGAATGATCCAAGAATAAACCTTTTTAGCCATATAAATATCTATTTTTCAATGATGGTGAACTGAGCCCTTCTGTTTTCCTGCCAGGCGATTTCATTGTGACCCGGATTCAACGGCTGGCTTTTGCCGTAGGAAATGATCTGTATCCTGTCTTGTGAAATTCCCAGGGAGATAAGATAGTCTCTGGTGCTTTTGGCTCTTTTTTCCCCCAGTGCGAGGTTATATTCTTCGGTCCCGCGTTCATCACAATGACCTTCGATGAGTATTTTTACACTTCCCCATTTGTTGAGCCACTCGGCATTTGCTCTCAGAGTCGGCTTTGCGTCTTCTCTAATGAAATATTTGTCAAAATCAAAATAAATCATACTAAGAGGTTTTTCTTCGTTGATTTCCTCCAGGGTTTTTTGTTCAAATATTTCTTCCTCGGTCAATTCCGGCTCTTTTGCCGGAGGTTTTTCTACTTTTTCAACTTGGGGCTGTTCTTTGACCTGCGGAGGAGGAGGTGGCGTTTCTTCCACTTTTTTCCTGCAGGATGCAAAGAAAGAAAAGACCAAAAGAAAAGAGATAGATAGCACAGTTAATTTTTTCATGGGATCTCCTTTGGATTTATTATTTTGCATTTAACACATTGCGTCCGGATATATTGTTTAATCTATATACAATGAATATATAGAGTTGTCAAATAGTATAAATAAAATACTTGCTATAAAATCATGATAAAAGCTCTATTCATCTGGATTATTCACAAGTCGAGGTTTCTTAGACTTACTGAAATTCAGGTGTGGTCGTAGCGACATTGAAGTTACGCAAGCGCCGAGAAAAATGAAGGAGAATGGCGTTAAAAATCTGAAGGGAGCACAGACCATATCTGAATTTCATATCGGCTTGCCTGAAAGGCAAAAAAATGCTCATCGCCATTTTTTTATGAATAGGTCAGGTTCATTATTTTCTTGACCAGTTCGGAAGCTTGTTTTCTCCTTTGGAAGTCAGGCGCCTCAAGTTAGTTCCGTCATAATCAATAGAGTAGATATGGATGGTACCCGTGCGGTTGGATGAAAAGATGATGTGCCTCCCGTCAGGAGACCAGGAGGGGGATTCGTTTCTGGAATATCCTTCTGTAAGCTTAATAATTCGGTCGGTTCTGAGATTAAGAACATAAAGGTCAAAGACAGCCGCAACTCTTGATACATATACGATCCTGTCGCCGGTCGGGGCCCAGGCAGGTGCGTCGTGGTAATTCCCTCCAAAGCTGCGTCTGCGCACATTTGTGCCTTCCGCATCCATGATGTATATTTGAGGGGATCCAAGTCTGTCAGACGTGAATGCGATTTCTCTGTTGTTGGGTGACCAGCACGGAGCTGTATCTATGGCGTTGTTAAAGGTGAGACGTTTGATGTTTTTTCCATTGCTGTCTGCGACATAGATCTCTGAATTTGATTCATCCTCGGTTGAGCAGAAAGTCATTTTTTTTCCGTCATAGGAAAAATCAGGCCCGAAGCTGGTACCATGGTTTGTGACCAGGGTCCTTTTTCCTTCAAAAGGATTGAA
The DNA here is from genome assembly GCA_021162615.1 of Candidatus Aminicenantota bacterium. Taxonomy (GTDB): domain Bacteria; phylum Acidobacteriota; class Aminicenantia; order Aminicenantales; family Aminicenantaceae; genus WJMT01. The sequence goes on along the minus strand of JAGGYH010000077.1, from coordinate 7,993 downwards.
AAGATAAAGCGCTGCTGTCCCTTCATTATATGCCGTATAAGCGATTGTGTTTCCGTCAGCTGACCATGCAGGCATGTAATCTCTGGTCTTATTAAATGTCAACCGTGTCTGGTTATGGCCGTCATAATCCATCATATACAGCTCGTCATTCCCGTTTCGGTTGGAGACGAATACGATTTTTGTGGTGAAAAGGGGAGGTTCACCATAGGCCAGCATCAATTCATTTGATATTTTGTGTCCGACCAGGCGGAGCAGGCTCTTATCTGATTGATATTTCTTGCCTTTAATGAAGCGGGCGGATTTGACATCATATATTTTAGCTTCAAAAAGCAGAGAGCCGTCACTGTTTTGAGATATTTCTCCGCTTATAAGAAGTTTGGCTTGGATGGATTCCCAGTCTTTAAAGATTATGTTTTCAGGATTAAGGGGCTTTATCCATTTGTAGTAGTCTTCCGGAAGGGGGCTGAACACCCTGCTGTATTTCAGGTCGGAGATAATCACTTCCCTGAGAACCGAGGCGGCCGAATTCAGTTCCGGGGAATCGCTGCTGGTTATGATTTCAGGGACAGCAACAGGGATAACAGGCATCCCTTCTCTTATTCTCATGACGACTTCCTGCTGAGAGCTCAGCAGACCAGTGCAAAGAAAAAAGAGCAGGAAAAGAGCTGCAGTGATATGAATTTTTCTCATTTTGTGTGCTCAAATATAATACGGATCAAAAGATATTCATCCTTGTATTCCGTAGGCAGAGGGGGGAAGGGAGCAGACGAACGCACCGCACGTATGGCGGAAAGGTCAAGGGATTTGACATTGCTTGACTCCAGTATTTCCGGTTCTGATATGTGGCCGTCCTTGTAGATCCTGAATGAGATGGTAGTGAAATAATCTCCGCTTAGTCCTGTTCTGATCCGGGAGGTAAACCAGTTGCTGGATATTCTTGAATGCAGTGTCTGCAGATACCATGTGTATGGGAAAGAAGACATGCCTATTTGAGAAGAATACTCAGAGCCGAAACCTATGCCTCCACTGCCGCTGCCGCCTCCTACTCCTATTCTCAGCCCGGAACCGCCGCCCCCCACGGTCCCGGAACCTGAATCAGACCTGCCTGACTTGCTTTTTGCCTGAGGTGTCTTTGTGGATTTCTGGATGACTGATTTTTTTTCAACGTCAGTCTTTTTTTCCCTTTTGGGCTTGTCAACAGGGTATCTCAGGGAGGATTCTTGCTGCTCAAGGGCTTTTGGTACGGTAAGGTCACTGAGGCTTTCTCTTTCAGGGAGCGCTGTTTCCCCGAGAGTCTCGCTCTGTGTGCTTTCACCCGGCGGGGGGCCGGGTGCACCGCCGCCGCCTCCTCCACCGCCGCCGGGAAAAGAGACGACATTGACATAGTGGATCATTCCTTTTTTTGAATGAGTGGGAATATACGGAGATATCAGTATGAATATGAAAAGAGCCAGGTGTGCGGAAACAGATATAATGAGGGCCCGCCTGAATGCTTTAAATTCTCTGTTACATACGATCTGGCTCATCAGTCTTTTCTCTCCTCAAGAGGTTTGACCACAAGGCCTACGATTTGGACACCTGCTTTGTTGACAATATCCAGGATGTGGATGACGAAGCCATAAGGAAGGTTCTCGTCGGCCCTTATAAAAACAACTTTTTCTTCTTTTCCGTAAAAATATTCCTTGAGCCTCTGCTCCAGAAGGAACTGATTGATCGCCTGGTCCTCGATATGAATATATCTGTCGCTGGTGATGGTCAGAGTCAAGCCTTGGTCCGCAGGGGTTGACTCGGTCTCTGCCTGGGGGAGGTTTACTCCGATACCTGACTGCATCATGGGAGCTGTGACCATGAATATGATAAGAAGGACCAGCATGACATCGACAAGAGGGGTCACGTTTATTTCAGATAGAGAGGTGCCCACCTCTTTTTTGTTTATAGGTCTGTATTTAAATGCCATAGAGTCTTTCTGTTATACTGATAAATTCAATGGAAAAATCTTCCATATCACTTACTGACTCTTTGATTTTCTGGAGGAAGTGATTATAGGCAATGACTGCGGGGATGGCTGCGAAGAGCCCCAATGCTGTAGCGACCAGAGCCTCGGCAATGCCAGGTGCGACAGTAGTAAGGCTTGCTGTTTTTTCCATGCCGATCCCGATGAAAGAATCCATGATGCCCCACACGGTCCCAAAAAGCCCGATAAAAGGAGTGACACTTCCTGTGGTGGCCAGAAAGCTCATCATTTTTTCAAGCCGGCTGACTTCTTTATTTGAGGCTTTTATAAGGGCCCTGTTTATGCTTTCCAGGTTTTCTGATGTCAAATGGGATTCCGTCTTGGCCTTTTTTATATAGGCCAGGGTTTTGAATCCGGATTGAAACAAGGATGCCAGAGGGCTTGATTTATATTTTTGAGACGCGTTGTTTACTTCTGCAAGATTCCGGCTTTTTTTGAAAACAGACATGAATTTTTCCGATTCTGCCTGGGCGTTTTTAAAGGTCTTTCTCTTGAAGTATATAATGGCCCAGGAAAAAACAGAAAAAAACAGAAGGACCAGAAGGACGATCTTTACAATAATGCTGGCTTTTAAAATCAGTTGGATAAAGTTCATTTTTGATTTCAAAAAGTAGCATACACCTGAGACAATGTCAACCTGGTCATTCATAAAATATGGTTAAATCAGATGCGGTAAGAACGGCTCGCCTGAAAGAAAAAAGATGGCGATGAGAATAAAAGCGGCAACAAACAAAGACATTTCATTTGTCATTTTTGTCAAAAACATGTATATCCTTGAAAGTAAAACAAAATAATGAATGTCGCCGTTTTTTTTTGGATAGTTCAGGTTAAAAGATAATGCGTGATATTATTTATCCAACAGGATAAGCGCAGTCCTTAAGAAAGGATTCCATTGTTTGGACTCGTGAAGGAAACAGGTGAGGGTTGGTTGTGATTGACAAATACAGAGGGAAAGAATAGCTTTGATTTTAAAGCTTAAAGAGTCAAACAGATGAAGGAGAAGAAAAGGAATATATTCAAGGAAGCAAAATTCCATCCGGCTCAATTTCTTGCTGTGAGTTTTATTATCACTATATTGATTGGAACTATTTTACTGTGCCTGCCGTTCAGCACCGCGTCCGGCCGCATTTCATTTACTGATGCTCTTTTTACTTCGACATCAGCTGTGTGTGTGACAGGGCTTATCGTCAAAGACACAGGCACTTATTTTTCTCCAATAGGACAGGTTATCATAATGATGCTTTTTCAAATAGGCGGCCTGGGGATTATGACCTTTTCCACACTTGTTCTTCTGGTCGCAGGAAAAAGTATCGCTATCAAGGAAAGCATTACATTAAAGGAAGATTTTCTTCAAACTTCGTCCTTAAGGGTCAACTCTTTGATAAAAAACATTTTCATATACACTCTGTGTATAGAATTTTCAGGAGCCGTTGTCTTTTATTTGAAGTTCCATAACAAGCTTCAGAACGGAAAAGCTCTGTTCCATTCAATTTTCCATTCAATCTCTGCGTTTTGCAATGCAGGATTCTGTCTTTATAAAGACAGCTTTGAATTATACAGAGGAGATGTATGGGTCAACGTGAACCTTATGGTCCTGATAGTATTGGGAGGTCTTGGATTCATGGTGCTGAGGGAAACCGCAGAAACTTTTTCCGGTCTGCTGAAGAAAAGACGGACCAGGTTTTCCCTTCACGCAAAACTGGTTTATAAGGTGACTTTTTTCCTTCTGGCGTTTTCTTCTGTCTTGTTTTTTATCCTGGAGTATAATCATTCTTTAAAAAATTACTCAACCGGGGAGAAGATTCTCTCGTCTCTTTTCCAGGCTGTGACTCCGCGGACAGCTGGTTTCAACACAATGGACCTCAATGCCCTTGGTTTTGGGGTCGTGTTTCTTTTGATTTTTTTAATGTTTGTAGGAGCTTCTCCGGGTTCGACTGGAGGGGGAATAAAGACCAGTACAGCGGGAGCGGTGTTTGCCTTTTTGAAATCAAAACTTCTTGCCAGGGAAACAGTGAATGTGTCTTTTCGAACCATTCCATTTACTTTAATCATAAAGGCGTTTACCGTGATCACTCTTGCAATGTGTGTTATCTGTGCCTCGGTATTTGTTCTCCTTATAACCCAGCCCGGAGTGAACATGAAGGAAGTGTTTTTTGAGGTTTTTTCAGCGTTTGGTACGGTGGGTCTTTCCCTCGGGCTCACTCCACGATTGAATGGTATTGGAAAGATCGTCATTGTTATGACCATGTATATCGGGAGAATCGGACCGTTGACTTTTCTTTATGCTTTCAGCAGGAAGAGGGCTGAAGGAAGGTATGATTATGTTGAAGAATCTATTATGATAGGATAGAATTTTCCATCAGGAGCTTAGATATGAAATTCGGAGTTATCGGCCTGGGAAGTTTTGGTTTTTATATTGCAAAAACTTTGTTTGAGCTGGGAGAAGATGTATTAGCCATTGACAAAGACAAGGAAAGAGTTGACAGCATGAAGAATTTTTCTTCACATGCCGTTCATATGGAGGCTGCGGATAAAGAGAATCTTCAGGCAGTCGGCATCCAGGAGATGGATGTGGTCATTATAAGCTTGGGGCCTGACATGGAAGGATCCATACTTGCCGTGCATTATCTTTCCGGAATGCATATTAAGCGGATCATAGCCAAAGCTCTTTCAGAAGACCATGCCAAGATCCTGGAAGCTGTAGGAGCAACGGATGTCATTTATCCTGAGAGGGACATGGCGGTAAAAACCGCCTTAAAACTGAGCAATCCCAATGTGCTTGAGTCTTTACCTTTATCTTCAGGTATTGAGATAAGGGAGATCGCTCCGCCGGAGGAATTTATAGGGAAAAATTTAAGGGAATTGGATCTGATAAACAGATTTGAGATACAGGTCATAGCGGTCAAAGGCCTGGTGCCGGAAAGGACCACTATAGTACCAAAAGCTGATTTTGTCATCAAAGACAGTGATGTTCTTGTGGTTATAGGGCCAAAGAAACAGCTGAAAAGAATCAGCTCAATGTAGCAGAGTCTCGCATATTTTGAGCGCGACCTGTTTGGCAAAAAGGCCGCTTTCCTTGGTGGGCCCCACACAGGAGGGGCATCCTTCTTTACAAGGGCACGCCTGTATGGTTTTCAGACAGTATTCGAGAAGTCTCTTCTCAAGTTCAAAAAGGGAAGGACTCAACCCGATGCCTCCCGGGAAATTGTCATAAATAAATATATTGGGCTCAAAATCTTCTTGAGCAAAGTCTATAGGCATTTCCTCTTTCATCATTTTAATTCTTATGTCTCTGGGGGGGACAGACTTACCGGTGGAGTTGTCTCCAACGGATACTCCAATATCGTGCAGATCACACATCATAAAGATAGGTGAGACATGATGCAGGCAGTAGGACAGGCCAAAAAGCCCGTTGATTTTTTGTTCTGTTGAAAAATCAAGGGACTCAAGGATAGGGGCTGGTATGGTAAGCCAGTAAGCTGTAGTGTGCATTTCATTCTGAGGAAGACTCAAATCCCCGGATCCCACGTTTTCCATTGTGTGGAATTTGATCTTTTTAAAGCCAACGACCTGGGTTGCCACATGGACTTCTCCATGAGATATGCGGCAGTTTCCCAGGTCTTTCTGGCCGAATTCGTCTAATATTTTGATTTTTGTATAATCTATGGCATCCGTATAATAATCCACATCCGTCTTCTTCACATAGGCTTTTCTCTGCTCAAAGTCGAGTTTTTCCACATAATACTGCACTCCCTCGCACATGTAGATCGCTTTAGGATGAAGGGTCGTCAGTGCAGCTGAAAAGTCGACCTCCGCGACCACATCTGTTTTCTGGGTGGTGTCCACAACGACGAAGTTGTCAGAGCTTATGCTCCTGAGGCTCACTCCGTCTGCAGGATAAGCATCAGACGTCCAGTACCATTTGTCCTTTGAATGCGTGAGGAGGTTTTCGTCTTCAAGAAAATTGAGAATGTCGCTGATTTCAATACGTCCGAACTTTTCTCCATCTTTAAAGGGGAGTTCAAAAGCGGCGCACTCTACATGGTTGACAAGGATGGACAGGTTATCCGGATTTATCAGAGACTTTTCCGGGTTTTTTGCAAAGAAATAATCCGGATTGTTGATAATGAATTGGTCCAATGGCGAGCTCGAGGCGACGAGGACAGCGCAGGAAGCACCTGATTTGCGTCCTGCTCTGCCTGCCCTCTGCCAGGTGCTTGAAATAGAGCCGGGATATCCAGCCAGAACAGCAGCATCCAGGCTGCCTATATCAATCCCCAGCTCCAGGGCATTGGTGGAGACCACGCCAAGGATCTCCCCCTCCCTTAATTTTTTCTCGATCTCCCTTCGTTTTTTCGGGAGATATCCACCGCGGTATCCCCGTATCAATCCTTCATATTTAATTTTGTTTTCAAAGTCGTGTTTGAGATAGGTCAGGAGAACTTCTGTGATGAGGCGGCTCTGAGCGAATACAATAGTCTGGAGCTTTTGTTTAAGAAAAACAGAGGCCACGGATCTGGCCTCGTTCACATAAGAGCGTCTTATTCCCAGGTATTTGTTCACAACGGGAGGATTATAGAATATGAAATATTTTTCCCCGCTCGGAGCTCCGTTTTCATCAACGAGAGAAACAGGCTCTTCAATGGTTTTTTGTGCCATCTCAGCAGGATTAGCAATGGTTGCCGTACAGAGAATAAACTGGGGTGATGACCCGTAAAAAGCGGCTATTCTTTTAAGCCTTCTCAATATATTTGCGAGATGACTTCCGAATATGCCTCTATAATTATGAAGCTCGTCAATAACGATGTATTTCAAATTTTCAAACAGTTTGATCCATTTTGTATGATGGGGAAGAATGCCTGTGTGGAGCATGTCAGGATTTGTTATGATGATGTGCCCTCTGGCTCTTATGGCTTTTCGGGCGTCCTGCGGTGTGTCTCCGTCATAAGTGAAGATCCTGACCTCTTCCGGCAAAAGAGCGGTAGTGTCGTCCAGTTCCGCTCTCTGGTCCTGAGAAAGAGCTTTTGTTGGGAAAAGATATATGGACCGTGCCGAGGGATTTTTCAAAATGGAGTCCAGTACTGGAAGATTATAGCAGAGGGTTTTTCCAGAGGCTGTGGGAGTGACGACTACGATGTTTTTCTTTTCCTGAGAAAGCCGCCATGAATCGAATTGATGCGTATAAAGCCTGGAGAATCCTTTTTGCTTGAACGCCTTGACAAGAGAGGGGTAAATATCTGATGGATATTCTTTGAATCGGCCCTGTTTCTGAGGAAGATGCTTTATGATTTTAATGGAATTAGAGCGGCTTCCTATGACTTTAAGTTTGTCTAAGGATTTCAATATATTTTTTTCCATGTTCTTTTTATAAGGAGGTCGGATAAATCAACCTGGATTATTCATAAAAAAATGGCGATAAGCATTTTTTTGTTTTGATAATGAATTTGATTTGTTCTAAGATTCTCCTCCCGCTTTATGATTATATACGTTGATAATAAAAGAATGAACTTGTTCAAGCAAGTTATTTAATATTAGGGGACATCCCATTAGGTACCACCCTATTCAATTTTAAGTATATTATCCCATATTAAGTCGTGAGGTCTTGATTACAGAACAAATTCTTGGAATCTCTGTTGACATTTCTATTACTTGTTAAGTTTATCGGGAATCTCAGCCTGAACTTTCCTTCCTGCTATTATTGACTGAAGGGATGGATTATATTTACCTGGATTATTCACAAGTCGAGGTTGCTTAAACTTACTGAAATTCAGGTGTGGTCGTAGCGACATTGAAGATTTAGCCTTCGGATGAGGTTTTTCGAGGGCATCCGGCTAAGCCGGACGACGAGTATGTCTGACCCACGGACGGGGGGAGTTACGCAAGCGCCGAGAAAAATGAAGGAGAATGGCGTTAAAAATCTGAAGGGAGCACAGACCATATCTGAATTTCATATCGGCTTGCCTATATGGTAAAAAAATG
>JAGGYH010000041.1 GCA_021162615.1 Candidatus Aminicenantota bacterium | reverse complement strand
GCACAAAAGTTTCCATCAGTACTGGCCGGATGTTATATTTTTCTACCCAATCATCCGGGAGGCGCCGAGCCGTTAAAGAAAGAATTTTTGATGCAAGATTTTTCGATTGAATCCATGGCAAAATAAGAAATCGGGCATTATTTACAATCAAATTCAAATTCTTTTTTCGCTGATTATGATTCCACCCGATAAATTGATCTCTTGGTGCAGTTTGCCATGCGGCTGCACCAAAGCCTGTCAGGGCAACAATTTGTTTACCTGCAGCAATAAAATAGCGAAGCTGAGCTCCAGGAAGGGTAGTATAGCCAAGGTAATGATATCGCTCAATGTATTCATTCCATAAAGCTGAGGTGGCTTTGGTGACCATCTGTAAATGCAGTTGTGGCAACTGATCGACAGAGCACACAACAGGGCTTTGTGGATTAGTGGCAGGTGTAAACTTAATTTTTTTTAAACGCACTTTGGCATGTGTGGGAGGGGGCAGCGCTATCAATCCATCTTTCTGCATACGCAGCATGGCAACACGGCATGACATATCCTTGAGTTTACCATCAGGTTTGAGCCATCCCAGTATCCGGCACACTTCTTTGGATAGCCGCATCCGGTTGAACTCGGGATTTTGTTTTATGAGAGATCGAATCTGTTCAATTTCTTTGGGAGTGAAATCCCGACCACAGTAACGGGTCATGATGTGTCAGGCGGCCTGGAAAGTTGATGCCGACGGTCTTCATCCATTTCCCAAGGAAGAAAGCAGGATAAATTATCTGGTACCTTACCATGGTTTTTCGCACAAGCAGTCAGGTATGATCTCAGCCAATGATTACAGTTGAGACCACATAAAGCCATGGTTTGAAAAATTGAAAACATTATCGCTGCCAGCTGAGAACTCCACAGGCTTCCTGAACCATAAAAGTTTTTACGCCCTGTCACAGGATTGCGGATAGATCGTTCTCCATTATTGTTATCCATTGGCACTTCCGGATAATTTACAAATACGCTCAGACCTTCCCAATGGTTTTGGAGGCTTGTCAAAATCTTATATTTAACGTTGGATAGCAGATCTGAATCAGGATTGTGTGCCTCTATAAAATTATCCCGTTCTTTAGCTATTGAGTCCATTTTCTCAACAAGCTTCTTATGCTGCTCTTTGAATGATGCAGGTTGCCATGGAAGGGGAAGTTTTTGATCAAATTCTTTACAACGAAGGTTATTGATGTGGTAAAGCTTTCCGATCTTTTCAACCCAGGACAGTACCCACTCTTCCAAATCCGGATACTTTCTGGCCGCATCCAGAAAATCACGTCGGACATGAGCCCAGCAAAAAGCCAGAATTATAAAGTTCAGCTGCTTTGCCATTGATTTATAGGCATTGTATCGGTCACAAACAACAATGATTTTTTGATGCTGTATGCTTTTAAAATGCTCTACAGGGACGTCTGCACCACGGCCCGGTGCAATCTGGAAATACACAACCGATGCAGAACGGCTGACCCATAACCACCAGCGGTTGCCAATTTTGCCCTCAACACTCTCAAAAACTTTCCAACTGCTTTCATCATTATGAAATCTGTCTTCTGTCATTTGATGCTTATAAAGTGCATCGTAGACAGGTTGGAGCAACTCCTTGAGATTTTTCAAACCACCTGTAATGGTCCCGAGGGAAATGGGTAAACCAAGCTCTGTATACTGATTCAGAAGACGATTGGTTGGCTGGCAGTAGTGAAATTTGTTTAACAGGACTGCTTCCCAAATCGAAATCCCGTATGGACTTTTCGGGATGACCTTGGGAGGCATGGGCGCTGTAATTGTATTGGGAACACCTTTGCACGAACAGCCTTTCTTCATACAACAGCGTATGATTTTACGAGTATAAGCCTTGACTTCAACTTCAATGATTTCTGCTGCCTTACTTTCATCAGGTATATAGGCTTCACCGCATTTAGGGCATATCGGATTTTCTGGTAAATTTGCCACTTCTTCTTTCTCGGGAAGATCGGGACGCTTTGTACGTCCATGCCCCTTACTTCCGAGTTGCTGACCACGGGGACGTTTGGGATTCGAGGATTTTGATTTGTCTTCATCTTTACTGGAACTTTTTTTCTCACTTTTTTTGCCAAATAAACGGTTTCTCAGATCACGGATCTGACCTTCCTGCTCCTTTATTGTTTGCTTATGCTTTTTTTCACGCAAAATGGCTTTTTGATGCATGGCCCGCCAATAACCCACCTCACTTTTCAATTCCAGATACTCTTTTTCTGAAATGAGAATCAGCGGGGGGGTCTCAATGGGTGCAACAATGACTTGATCGTAAATTTCAGGGGTGTATAATGACGGTAGCGTTTGACAAGAAGCATTCATGCTTCTTTCTATATCAAATTTATTTGCTCGTGTCCCGAACTTTTTTAAAAATCTGAAAAATAAGCCGAATATTTACTAAAAAGCTTGTATAGTGTTTGCCTTACGCACCTTATTTTACGGTAGGGATAATCCAGGGGGAAAAGCATTTGAGGACGGCAATAAAAAAGATGACAATCGATTTATCAAGAAAACCGTGGAGGGAAAAACAATATTCAGTTTTGTGTGTGTTCAGCACAATCGTCGTGGTTGGTGATTTCTCTTTTAGGGAATTTTGGAGTTGTGGCTAAGGAGTGTCGAGAATGAAGATAGACAAAATAGGTGAGTGGTCAGAGATTAAACTGGAAATCATCAAGGAATACGCTCATGCTTTTACAACTATAATGAAAAACCAATCTTGGTGCCAAGGATATGCTTATATTGATGCTTTTTCTGGGCTTGGCGTGCATATCTCAAGGAAAACCGGTGAGTTTATCAAAGGTTCCCCATTAAATGCCCTCGAGATTGAAAATCCCTTCACTGAGTATCATTACATTGATATTGACAAAGAAAAAACAAAAGTTCTTAGTAGGCTGACTCATGACATTCCAAACATAAAGATATATGAAGGGGATAGTAATGAAATATTGAGGAAGGATATATTGCCGTTACTCACGTATGAAACCAGAAAGAAGCCTCTATGTATTTTAGATCCCTATGGTTTGCATCTCCACTGGGAAACAATTGTGGCGGCAGCCAAATTAAAAACGATAGAAATCTTTTTGAACTTTCCTCTGATGGATATGAATCGAAATGTGTTACACAAGGATCTGTTATCGGCGGACCCCGATCAAATAGAGCGGATGGACAGATTCTGTGGCAGCAATGAATGGCAGGAAATTTTGTATGAAGAAGATAAGCAAATGAACCTTTTTGGAGATACATATAAAGTCAAGGTCGTTAACAGCAATATCAAGCTTGGAGCCTGGTTCAAAAAGGAAAGGTTAGAGAAAGCTGCTGGATTTAAGTTTATATCCGAACCTGTGCTTATGAGAAACAGTAAAGGCGGTCCTTTATTCTTTCTATTTTTTGCCTCCCATAATGAGACAGGCAAAAAAATAGTCAATGAAATTTTTGAGAAATACAGGGGATACCTGTGATGTTGATATTTAACAAATGTACGAATGAAAGAATTGAAGTCGGGAATCAAATTAAGGAAGAAGGTCTGGCCTACTCTCAAGAAG
>JAGGYH010000098.1 GCA_021162615.1 Candidatus Aminicenantota bacterium | reverse complement strand
GCCTCCCCCTGCTAAAAAACGCAGCAGCTCCAAATCCGTTACCAAAATACAACCTGTTAAAGCCCAAACCAATATCCAGCCGGGTCAGCTTGTCGCCCCTGTCGATATCCCTGACGAAATCGCTGAAGAAGAACTGACCGACTTCGGTATCGAAGGCGGAGTCGAAGGCGGAGTCGAAGGCGGCGTCGAAGGCGGCGTGCTCGGCGGTGTCGTCGGCGGCGTTTTAGGTGGTGTTGTCGGACAGGTCGAAGCCCCTATAAGAGTGGGAGGTTCAATCAAAAGGCCAAAGCTCATACGCAGGGTACCACCTGATTATCCTGAAATCGCAATCCAGGCAAAGGTGGAAGGAGTTGTGATCATCGAAGCCACCACTGATATCTACGGCCGTGTTCAGAGTGTCAGAGTGCTTAAATCAGTACCACTGCTGGACCAGGCGGCCAAAGATGCGGTGCGCCAGTGGCTCTATGAACCCATGGTCATTAACGGCCGCCCGAGGCCTGTTATTTTTACGGTCACGGTCACATTCGAATTAAAATAAGAAGCTAAATGAATGCTTACGATAATTAAAAGGAGGCACAAAAAATGCAATTTAATCTAGTAGAATTATGGAACTCAATGGGCGTACCTGTTAGGTTCGTTGCTGGTGTTCTGATATTACTTTCTATCTTGACAATTTACCTTTTCATCGAACGTCAGCTCGTCTTCAGAAAAGCAAAGAAGAGATCCCGAATTATCGCTCCGAAATTGGAAGAATTACTCAGAGCAGGAAAAAACAAGGAAGCCCTTAATCTTGCTGCCAAGAAAGAAAACAAAAGAAGCCATCTTGCTAGAGTTTCTGCAGCTGGAATCAAAGAATTTTTGGAAGGCGAAGAAGCTGGTATCGGTTTTGATCAGCAGGTAGAAACCGCTGAAAGAGGCACTGACAGAGCTTCTGTTATGTTTACTCAAGAACTGAAAAGAGGACTCAACATTGTGGCAACGATAGCCACATCTGCACCCTTTATTGGCCTGTTCGGGACTATTCTGGGTATCATCAATGCTTTCCGCGGCATCGCTCTTACAGGTTCTGGCGGATTAGGAGCTGTTATATCTGGAATCGCAGAAGCTCTTATCTCTACAGCTTTCGGAATCCTAGTGGCTGTTGTGGCTCTCTGGTGCTACAATTTCTTGGCTGAAAGAGTGGATGTCTTCGGAGCTGAAATGGCTAATACCGGCTCTGAAGTCGTTGATTTCTTCGCAAGAAGGAAAGAACGGGGAAAGGAATAAGTCCAACAAAGACGTTGTTAAAAATATAAATTTTTGAAAGAGGTATAAAATGGGTCTTAAAGCTCTTAAAATGAAGAAAGAAGCTGTCAATGCTGAACCTAATGTTGTCCCTCTTTGTGATGTGCTGCTTGTTCTATTGATTATTTTCATGGTCGTAACCCCTCTGGTCCAACAAGGCGTTGATCTAAAGCTTCCTGTCGCCTCAAACACAATAGAAATGCCTGATAATCCTGATGTCATTCTCTACATAAAAAAAGACGGCACATTGTTCGTTAATGACCAAAAAGTTGATGATAGAAACCCACTCCAAATCCTCTTGGAAGACGCTTTGATGCAGGCTACTGACAAAAAACTCTATTTAAAGGCAGACCAGGATCTAGATTTCGGAAACATCGTTGAGCTCATCGGAACAATGAAAAATGCCGGCGTAGAGGATATCGGAATTATCACTGATAAAAAAGCAGAGACAATCAAATAATCAAGCATATGTTTAAGTTGCTTTAAATCTTGGGAGTAAAGAAAGGAAGGCTTCGACTTCCTCTTTACTCCCAGGTTCTTTATTGAGTATCTTCCTCCATATTTCATTACTCTCCATACAAAAATAAAGCGGCACTCCTTTCCCGCCACAGGAACGGATATCTCTGACTATATCCTGATACAGCTTTAGCCGCATCGGCTTGAAATATCTTAACTTGCCGTCCTTTCCCCCCACCATCTCTTCGTAGATTATTTGACTCAAAGGGAACCTCTTTCTGATCAGGGTTTTAAGCGGTTTGGGAAACCGCAGCGACCCTATGCTTATCCAGGCTATCCCGGACGGATCTATCCTGGAAAACAGCCTGTCTATAATATCCCTGTAATCCTGCTCCCATCCCCTATATAAAATCAACGGGTCAAAGTGAAAGGCGACTCTAAAGCCTTTTTTCTGCACTTCATATGCGGCCTCGATCCTGTCTTTAACCGCAGGAGCACCCTTTTCTTCTTTCTTCGCCATAAGTTCTGTGTTGAGTGACCATGCAATGATGATGTTATCAGCCGGTTTCTCACAGAGGATGTTGTCTGTATTTATAGTCTTCGTTTTAAGTTCGAAATTCACCCTGGTCTTTTCTCTGAAATAGGCAATAAACTCTTTGGAACGCTCTGTGATATCATCCAGGGCCAGCGAATCACCCAACTCCCCTGTCCCAATGCGAATAAACCGGCTCCTGTGCTGGTACAGAAACCGATCCAGCTGTTCCCATAGGTCATTTGTGTTGACGTGTGATACCATCACAGGATTATCAAGATAGTGCTGCAGGATACAGTAAGTACAATCCATGGGACAATTCAGGTCTGTGTTTATTATGTAATAATTGCATCCAAGGTAATGAGGAGTGCACGGACAGGGTTTAATGAAATCGCCTTTCAACGGCTTTAACAGAAGAGCTTTTTTCCCCTCTCCGACAGGATCTTTAAGCAGGTTATACTTTTCAATAACTTCCTCCTCATCATTTATTATCTCTACGGGAACAGGGCCTAAGTTTTTCAACACTTTTTGGGCAAGAGGATACTGGAGGCTTCCTTTTTCAATGAAGACCTTTTTGATTTGAGTGTGCGGCTTAATCATGAGAGAATGGATTAAAAAGAAGAGAAATTTCTTTTTTTGAAGACAGCTCTTTGAGTTTATCAGCGTATTTTTCTAATTCTTTTTTATTTTTGACATTCAATCGTATTGAAATGACCTCATCCTCAAAAAACTTTGAAGGGATCACAGCTATCTCCTCAGGAAGGTTCAGATTCTCACTGACCTTTTCAAACGCTTCTTTCCATGAGCTGAGGGAAGGATATCTCTGCGTTCTTGCTAACAAGCGGATTTTTTCCGCTTTTTGCATTGGAGAAAGGCTGATGTCTTTCTGCACCTTTGCAAACTCTCCGGAGCTTAATATGCTTTGAACGGAAATACCTTTTTTTCTGGAAACTTCAAAAAGGTTTTCTATCAGCTCTTTTTGCTTGTTAAGACTCAATTCTTTTACAAACGGAAAAAGGCCCTGCCTTTCTCTTTCAGTCCATTCTGTCATGAGCTCTAAGGTTGCAAACGGCCACTTTTTATTATGGGCTGTTTCCTTTATATTTTCATTGAGCCGGTCGATCTTAATATAAGCATCCATAACCTCCCGCGTGGGAGGGGCCTTTAAAAGAGGCAGATATCTTTGAATGATGTTCTCCGGAGACTCGCCAAAGCCATCAAGTTTTCTTATAACTGCGGCTTTTTCGATCTGTGTGTAATCCCTTATGGATAAATTCTCAAAAACAGGGACTTTAAACGCTTCAAGGTCTTTTGTCTCATCCATAACAAACACAGGGATAGAAGGGATCGATAGTTCTCTGCAGGCAAATATTCTTCTCCAGCCTGAAACAATAACATGTTTTTCTTCCCTTTTTGTTATGACAGGCGGATTCAATAATCCTGTTTTTTTAATGGAAAGGACGAGAGAATCTACAGAGAAATAAGGTGAAATCTGGAATCTTCTCTCCTTTGTATTGATTGTGCCTGTGTCTATCTGGGTAAACTTCATGTTTGTCATACTGCAATTCTAATCCATTCCATCACTGCGCACAAGCCATACCTGAATTTCATTTTACTATTCGCCTTGTTTTTGTTATTTTGAGGGAGAAAATTCTGATGCAGAAAAACACATCATCCCTTGTGAAGCCGCCTGAAATAAAGCCTCTAAACTGCCGGAGAGCTGTCTTTATTCCTGCTGATACTCCAAGCAAGGTCATAAAAACACATTTAGAAAAAAATGCCGCAAAAAAACAAAACTTTCTGTTTTCACATCTTTACATATTCAAGAACAAAGTTGTCCTCTTGGGAGGGATCGGAGCACCTGCTTCGGTTTTGGTCATAGAGCCTCTCATATGTTCCGGTATCAATGAAATCCTTGTTTTGGGATTTTGCGGAGGACTCACAAAAGACATAAATCTTTTTGATTCGTTCATAGTAAAAAAAGCTCTGTCCGAAGAAGGAACCTCTTCACATTACATCCCTTTTAAAAGCGAATTCTTTTCTTCTGAAGATTTATCCGAGGAAATAAGGGAAAAGCTTAAATCAAACAACTCTGTCCTTAAAACAGCTTCCATAGTTACCACGGATGCCCCGTATAAGGAAACAAAGGAATGGCTTACAGACAAGCAAACAAAAAATATCGAATTAGTAGATATGGAAACATCATCCGTGTTCGCCCTTGCTGAATATTACCAAGTAAAGGCGGCGGCTGTCATGGTGGTATCGGATATTGTGAACCCTGCTTTTCATAAAACCGGTTTTACAAAAATAAAATTCGATAATAAGATCAAAGAAATTTTTTACCCTTTTCTGCAATAGGAGAGACTGACATGAAAGCGAACGCTTTACTCACAAAAAAACTTCTCCCTGAAGCCATGGAATACCTGAAAAAACATATCCGTTTTCAGGTGGCAGGCACAGATAATTATCCCACAAAAAAAGAAATCATATCCGGAATTAAAGACAAACAAGGACTTGTGTCCCTGCTGGTCGATCAAATCGATAAAGAGGTTATCGATGCAGCCCCTGATTTAAAAATAATCGCCAACTGCGCTGTCGGATACAACAACATAGACGTTTCTTATGCTGCTTCCAAAGGGATCACTGTCACAAACACTCCCGGAGTACTAACAGACACCACAGCTGACCTGGCCTGGGCTCTTATTCTCTCCGTGGCAAGGAAAATTCCCCAGGCCGACCGGTTCACCAGGCAAAAAAAATATAAGAACTGGGAGCTTGACCTTTTTCTGGGGAAAGATCTGAAGGGAAAACATCCACCTGATGAAAAAACAGGCTATCCTGGTGAACGTATCCCGCGGCCCTGTAGTCGAAGAAAAAGCACTGGCCGAAGCTCTGGAAAAGGGAAACCTTTGGGGAGCGGGTTTAGACGTTTACGAGAACGAGCCTGAAATTGAAGAAAGACTGCTGTCTCTCGACAATGTGGTTTTGCTGCCTCATATAGGAAGCGCAAGCTTTGAAACACGGGCTCAAATGTCCATGATGGCGGCTAAAAACCTGGTTCACGTTCTCTCAGGGAAAAAACCCATCAATCCCGTCAACAAAATCTGAAATCTGAAGGGAGCACAAGCCATACTACCTTTTAAACTCAAGTAATTCAGGTGTGGCTGAAGCGACATTGAAGATTTAGCCTTCGGATGAGGCTTTTCGAGGGCATCCGGCGAAGCCGGACGACGAGTATGTCTGACCCACGGACGGGGGGAGTTACGCAGGAGCCGAGAAAAACGAAGAAGAATGGCGTTAAAAATCTGAAGGGAGCACAAGCCATACCTGAATTACTTCCTCATATCCTTAACCACAGCCTGTACCTCTTTCACGAACTCATCCACCATATTCTCAGCATTGACCTTACGCAGAGGCTTTCCGTGCTTGAATATCAACCCGAACCCTTTCCCGCACGCTATACCGATATCCGCCTCTCTGGCCTCTCCCGGTCCATTGACTTCACACCCCATAACAGCGACCGTAATGGGTTCTTTGATATCTTTAATCCTGTTTTCTATGCTGTCCGCGATCTCAGGAAGTTTCACTCTGCACCGGCCGCAAACAGGGCAGGAAACAAAATTAAGCCCTCTTTTTCTCAACCCCAGGCTTGAGAGAATCATATAAGCTGTACGGACCTCTAACTCCGGGGAGTCTGTTAAGGAAACACGAATGGTATCAGCCAGTCCGTCCTTTAGGATCAAAGCCAGCCCGGCTGAAGACTTCACGCTTCCTGAAAACAGTGTCCCGGCTTCTGTGATTCCCGCATGGAAAGGATAATCAACATGTTCAGCCAGAAGCTTTAAGGATTCCCAGGTACGCCGAATATCCGAGGCTTTAACAGATACTTTTATAAGATGAAATCCCATGTCTTCAACCATTCGGATATGCTTTAATGCGCTCTCGACCATCGCTTCCGGGCTTGCCCCCCCGTATTTCTTCAATATATCTTTTTCCAGAGACCCTGAATTGACACCTATTCGAATGGGGATTCCTTCTCCTTTTGCAGCATCCACCACTTCTTTTACCCTTGCTCTCGAGCCGATATTCCCTGGATTGATGCGAAGCCCGTGTACACCCTTCTTTATGGAGCTGACAGCCAGATAATTGTCAAAATGGATATCAGCTATCACAGGAAGGCTCACCCTTTTTATGATTTCCCCCAAAGATTCCACTGCTTCTTCATCAGGGACAGCAACCCTTACCAGCTCACATCCCGCTATTGCAAGGCTGTTGATCTGTGAAACGGTTGCCTGAGTATCCCTTGTATCGGTTTTGGTCATGGACTGGACCACGATAGGGGCTCCGCCTCCTATGAGAACATCTCCTATTTTAATCTGTCTTGTAGGTCTTCTCTTAAATTCCACTTTCCTGACCTATTCATAAAAAAATGGCGACATTTTTATCATCAATCCATTTTCAGCTATGTACAAGTTTTTTTCAAGAACATTCACTTGAACATTTTTCTTGTTTTTGTTTCCTATCCTAATCGCCATTTTTTTACCATTAAGGCGATCCGATCTCGCCGCATCTGCTTCGTTACAGGGCATTCGCAGTGAAATACCACGACTTCATACCCTGTGCCTCGCATCTGCATCAACCTCGAATCGTGAATAACTCAGACTTTCCTGACCTATTCATAAAAAAATGGCGACATTTTTATCATCAATCCATTTTCAGCTATGTACAAGTTTTTTTCAAGAACATTCACTTGATATCACCATGGCAGCAGGCTCTCCCACCCGTTAGGTAAACGCTTCACCACATCATTGAGAATGACAAAAACAATGATAACAATGAACATGGCAAAACCGATCTGCATAATGATCTGCTTTACTTTGGGGCTGAATTCCCTTCTGAATATCCCTTCTAATACAAGAACGAGTATCTGCCCCCCGTCCAGGACCGGTATGGGAAAAAGGTTGATGATCCCCAGTTGAAGGCTTATGAACGCGATCCATCCCAGAAGCGAAAGAAATCCGCCTCTCAACGCCATATAAGAAATATTGGCTATTTCAATAGGCCCTCCGACCTGAGAGGCCGGGGTTTCCCCTGTAACAAGTTCCTTCAGGAAATTAAACACCATTGACATCAATTCTATATTGTATCTGAAGCTTTCGGATATCGAAGCAAAGAAACCGTACTGTTCAATGGATGATTCAAGTGTAAGCCTGACTCCAATCCTTCCTCTGCCCCCCTCTGCTACGGGAGTGATGTTCAGTTGTTTTTCCTCTCCGTTTCTCCGGATCAAAAAAGTCAATTCCTTCCCAGCATTTTTTTCAATAACATCAGTGAACTGGTAGTAAAACACCGGTTCTTGCTCTATAGCTAAAATAACATCACCCGGTTTAAGCCCCTCTTTTTCAGCCGGGGAGCCAGGGGCAACCATCTGAACCTGAGTCAACACCTTTCCGAAAAAACCGGCATATCCCATGTTATACCGGGTCCGGCTCTCTGTTTTTAAAGCAACATCCAGGACTTCGCTTCCCCTCATGAAACTGATATTAATGGTTTTCTCCGGTTTTGAGCCAACAGCCAGCTCCACATCCTGCCAGGTGTCCGTCTCTTTATTATTGATTTTTAATATTTTGTCATCAGGTTTAAGGCCTGCCTCTTCCGCAGGAGAGCCCGGCTCGATCCATCCGATAACCGGGGCCTGGTCCTGATAGACAGGTACTGAAACTCCGGCCATATTTATAAAAGACATTACAGCGACCGCAAGAACGATGTTCATAACAGGACCCATCAATATGACCAGAAAACGCTGCCATCTTTTAGCGCTGAGGAAATCACCGGGCTTAAGTTCCTGGGGCTTGGATAAGCCTTCCACCATGGCTTCCTCTCCGGCAAACTTAACATACCCTCCCATAGGTATCAGGCTCACTCTGTAATCCGTATCCCCTTTTTTAACACCAAAAAGTCTCTTTCCGTAACCGAATGAAAAGACAGTCACTTTTATTCCTACCAGCTTGGCCGTGAAAAAATGACCGAACTCATGGGCAAAAACAAGGACCCCAAACACAATGATAAAGGCCGCTATTGTTCCGATTATTGGTCCCATTTCAGTATCTCC
Source organism: Candidatus Aminicenantota bacterium (assembly GCA_021162615.1). Lineage (GTDB taxonomy): Bacteria > Acidobacteriota > Aminicenantia > Aminicenantales > Aminicenantaceae > WJMT01. Next base: position 53,742 of record JAGGYH010000098.1, on the reverse strand, counting down.
GCCTGATTTTATCCCGGATTTTCTCTCTGGTTTCCTGGTCTAGATTTAAGATATCTTCTACTGTTTTAACTTCCATTTTATTTGTCTCCTCTGTCACTTCAATAACTAATTCCCATATATCAGAAAAATGGATTTCTCTCTTAAGAAAAGCATTGACCGCGCTTTCATTGGAAGCATTAAAAGCTATTGAAAAATACTGTTCTTTTCTGAGAGCTTTAAAAGCAAGCCTGAGCAAGGGAAACTTATTTAAATCCGCTTCATAAAAATCTAGAGACCCCACTTCGCTCAGATTCAATGAAGGCAGTGCAGATTCCTTTCTGTACGGGTATGTCAGAGCGAATTGAATAGGGATTTTCATATCTGTCAGGCTTAACTGAGCCAGCACAGAACCGTCTCTCATTTCCACCAGAGAATGCACAATACTCTGCGGATGGATGAGCGCATCCAGTTTTTCAGGGGGGAGGTTGAACAGCCATTTGGCTTCAATCAGCTCAAGGCCTTTGTTCATCATGGTGGCAGAATCAATAGAAATTTTTTTTCCCATACTCCATCTGGGATGATTAAGGGCGTCTTCCACAGACTGGTTTTTAATGTCTCTCTGGTCCAAATGAAAAAAAGGCCCTCCGGAAGCCGTAAGGATGACTTTGTTTACGTCTTGAAGATTTTCCTTGTGTAAACATTGAAAAACTCCGCTGTGTTCGCTGTCCACAGGAATGATCTCAGCTCCTGATTTTGATGCCTCCTTATTTATCAGCGCTCCGGCTGCGACCATTGATTCTTTATTCGCAAGACCGACGCGTTTTCCGCTCCTGACAGCCGCTATCGTAGGCCTTAATCCTTTGATTCCGGTTATAGCCGAGATAATGATGTCGTTCTTGGAGTAACCAGCCACTTCTTCCGCGCCTTCCTGGCCGTATCTTATTTTTACCTTATGGCTGAATGTCATTTTTTTGAGCTCATCCGCATCTTTTTCATGACTTAGTGAAACAATCTCGGGCTCAAAATAGTTGATCTGCTTATAAAGAAGTTCTTTGTTTCTCCCCGCAGAAAGGCCCACGACCTGGAAACTATCCTTGAGATGAGATATGATTTCAAGCGTGCTTCTTCCGATTGAACCGGTGGATCCGAGAACGGCTATATTTTTCATACTGTCTCTGCTGCCCATATCAGCTCATTCCTAAATACTTCAATACATAATAAAAAAAAGGAATAGCCAGAACAAGACTGTCTGTCCTATCCAGCATTCCCCCGTGACCGGGTAAAATATGTGAAGAATCTTTGACTCCCGCCGCTCTTTTAAACAGAGATTCAAGAGGATCGCTCAATTGAACAATGACCTGTATCATAAAAGCAATAAGAACGACCTTCCATATCAAAATATCTTTTCCGAACAATACGAATCCGGCGGCCACACCAAAAACAATGCCAGAAGCAACACCGGCCGCGCTTCCTTCCCAGGTCTTATTGGGGCTTGCCAAAGCGGCCATTTTATGTTTCCCCCATTTCTTCCCGATAAGAAAAGCTCCGGTATCACTGGTGAACACAATTATTAATAAAAAATAAATATAAAAAGGCCCGAAATCCTGTCTGAGAAGAATGATATGATTCAAGGTAAAGCTTAAATAAAAAGCACCGAAAAAAGTCAGTGCCGCCTCAGACGGAAAAGCCATTAGTTCCTCAAGTGCTGTTATGGAAACAAGATACACGACCGTTAAAATCAAAAGCCCCGCAAACAGCGCCAATCCCAAAGGAAATTTATCAAAAAGGAAAGTCCCCCCAATAAGCAGCGCAAGAATCATGCCCAGAGCTCTCTTAGGGTATACTCTTTTTTTCCGAGACAGGTCATAGAATTCATAAAGAGATAAGAGCACGATTATCTGTATCACTATAAAAAAGAAGACTTTTGAAGAAAACTGAACCAATAAAAACAAGAGGGGGAGAAGAACGAGTGCTGTCAGGGTTCTTTTTAATATGTCCATTTTTCTCTTTTATTTCCCATATCATATTCTCTTAAGTCACGGACTATAAACAATCATTATACTAACCTGAACTATTCATAAAAAAATGGCGGTGAGCTTTTTTGGTTTTCTCCTCTTTTAGAATCCTCTGTCAGCCAGCCTTTATATCTCCAAATCTCCGTTCTCGACTCTGGTATTCCAGTATGGCTTCGATCATATTCCGCCTATTAAAATCAGGCCAGTAAACAGGAGTCACCCAAATTTCAGAATAAGCAATCTGCCAGAGAAGAAAATTCGATATCCTCAGCTCTCCGCTTGTTCTTATGAGAAGGTCTGGGTCAGGGATCCCAGATGTGTATATATATTTTGAAAACAACTCCTCATTTAAATCATTCCCTTTTATCCTGTCTGTATCTAATATTTTTTTTACAGCGTCAACGATTTCAGAACGACCGCTGTAATTAAGGGCCAGATTTATAATGAATTTGTCATAATTCCTGGTCATATCCATGACTCTCACGAGTTCTTTTTTCGTTCTTTCCGGAATCTGCTCCATCTGTCCAATGACATTGAGTCTGAATTCATTTTTCACCAAAACACTTGATTCTTTCTTCAAATAATTTGCTAAAAGTCCCCAGAGTGTTTTGACTTCTTTCTGCGGCCTTTTCCAGTTTTCTTTGGAAAAGGCATATAAAGTCAGATATTTTATCCCCATACGGGGACATGTTTCAACAATTTCCTTCACTGCTTTTAATCCGGCTTTATGTCCTTCCACTCTTGGTAAATTCCTCATCTTCGCCCAACGTCCGTTTCCATCCATAATAACGGCAACGTGTTTGGGCAGTTTTGAAAAATCAATCTTTTGAATCAGGGCTTCTTCCTCGCTTCCCGGTTTGATAAATCCTCTCAAGCTTTCAATCATAGGGTCATTATAGAAACTGCTGTCATTATTGTCAAAGACAGAGTCAGCTAACCTATATTATTCATGAGCTTAGGATGTGTAAGCCTACTGAAATTCAGAGCCATTTTTATGAATAGGTCAGGTTAAAAAGTTGATGGATAAGACTTACTCAGTTATAATACACATAAGTTCTTCATAGAGTAACCTGAATTTGGAAAGTAAATTGGAAAATAAAGAGGAATAAATAAAATGTGCTTAGGAATTCCAGCTAAAGTTATCAGTGTGGATGAAAACAAACAAGGTAAAATAGACTATCTCGGCACCAGAGTTAAAACAAATTTTGTTTTGCTGGAAGATGTAAAGCCCGAAGACTGGGTGATCGTCCATGCAGGATTTGCCATATCAAAACTTAATGAGCAAGAGGCTAAAGAAACACTCGAACTCATCAGGGAATACACGGAATTTTCTGAGAACATAAAAGAACAAAGATAAATCCGGACATGCACTCTTGCTTTACTAACCTGGATGATGAACAAGTCAAGGTTGCTGCAATAAAATGCTCATCGCCATTTTTTTATGAATAGGTCAGGTTAACTCATGAGAGAACTACGCAATAAAAATGTCATAAAAGGGCTTCTGTCTGACATCAGGGAAAGGGCCCCCTCTCTCCCTGGACCTTTAAAAATAATGGAAGTGTGCGGCACCCACACCATGGTCATACACCGATACGGTCTCAAAAAAATGCTCAGCCGGGCAGGGATCTCGATGCTTTCAGGACCGGGATGCCCCGTTTGCATCACCCCTAATGAAATACATGAAGCAGCTATTGACCTCATCACTGAAAACGAAAATTTTATACTAACGACTTTTGGAGACATGACCAGAGTGCCCACAAGCAAAGGCTCTATTCAAACCACAGTGCCTAAAAAAGGCTCACAGGTGAAAATCGTTTATTCTCCCTTCGATGCTTTAAACATAGCCAAAAAAAACCCGAAAAAGGATGTTGTTTTTTTTGGGGTTGGCTTTGAAACGACCATTCCCTCTATCGCTGTCACGGTGAAATATGCTGTCCAGAACCATTTGAATAATTTCTCCCTTCTCTCTGCTCTCTGGCTGATTCCACCTCCGCTCAAAACCATTGTGGAGTCCAAAGACAATCGGATCCAGGGATTTCTTTATCCCGGTCATGTGAGCGCGATCATTGGTGAAAAACCCTTTCAATTCATTCCAGAGCATTACTCGATTCCCGGTGCTATTACAGGTTTTGAGCCCGGAGATATACTGATGTCTCTTTTATCCATACAAAATCAAATAATAAATTCAAATCCCATCGTTGACAACACATACAACAGAGTGGTCAGACCCAACGGGAATCCGTCTGCAGTGGCCGTCATGGCAGAAATGTTCCAGAAAAAAGACAGCCACTGGCGCGGTCTCGGATATATCACCGGCAGCGGATTAAAGCTCAAACATGAATATAAGGATTTTGATTCTGAATATAAATACAAAATGAAGATAGAAGCTCACAGTCATGACCTTCCAGGATGCCGCTGCGGAGATGTGCTTCAAGGTAAAATACTGCCGTCTGAATGCCCTCTTTTTTCAAAAGGATGCACACCGGACTCTCCGCAGGGGCCCTGCATGGTATCTTACGAGGGAGCCTGCCTGGCATCCTTTAAGTATGGGGATAAGGATTGAATGAAAACCAATACCGGGAAACCCAAAACACAAAGCATGAAACAAAGGAGGCAAAGGTGAAAAAAATCAGTCTGGAAATGGGAAGCGGCGGAAAAATCATGCGCGATTTTATAGACGACTATATTGTCAAGATATTCAGCAACCCTTTTCTCAATGAGCTGTCTGATTCAGCTCTGCTGCCCAATAAGATCGGATTTACAACTGACAGTTATGTTGTTGACCCGATTTTCTTTCCCGGCGGCGACATAGGGTCTCTGAGCGTTAACGGAACTGTAAACGATTTGATTGTCTCCGGAGTCAAACCTGAATTCCTTTCCCTTTCCTTGATCATAGAAGAAGGGCTTGAATTGAATACGGTGATACGAATACTGAAATCTGTAAAAGAAGCGGCTGACAAAGCCCACGTCTCTATAACCACCGGTGATACCAAAGTAGTCAAACAGGGACAGGGAGACAAAATTTTTATCAATACCGCCGGAGTGGGCTCTCTATTTGCCAGACCATCCCTTAAAAAAATCAAACCCGGAGACACGATCATCACAACGGGCACACTCGGAGAACACAGTCTCGCGATCATGCTGGCGAGGGAAGAATTCGGAATAGAAGCAGAAGTAAAAAGTGACTGCGCTCCTCTTAATTTTCTCCTGCCTTTATGGAAAAAGGGAGCTTTATGGATGCGCGATATCACAAGAGGCGGATTGGCCACAGTGCTTTCCGAACTTTCGGAAAAACTTCCTTTTTCAGTCATTATAGAAGAAGAAAAAATACCTTTATCCCAACCTGTTCAGGCTGCAAGTGAACTCCTGGGTATTGATCCCTTGTATTTGGCCTGTGAAGGCAGGGCTCTCCTTGTCGTAGAAAAAGAAAAAACAGAAAGCGCAGTGAAAGAAATACGTAAAAATAAAAATGGAGAAACAGCTGAGGTCATAGGCCGTGTTGATGACAAGCTGGGCAGACCCGGTGAACTTCTGCTCTCCACTCTTTCAGGGGGATTGAGACTTCTTGAGCCTTTGACTTCAGAGCTTCTGCCCCGAATCTGCTGATGTGGCGTAGCTTATTTGCTTCTAAACTCTAACTCACTCACGGCCACGCCCAGGGGCCGGGGGTCCGGAGTCCCGAGCATTTTTATGGGCCGCCATGTACGGCTCACTTTCAAAAGCAGGATCCCCTCTGACCCTGCCTCAGAGGAAAGATCATATTTCAAGTCGATCCAGCTGCTTTTTTTGATTATGACTCTATCCAGGAATCTCTTTTCCCTGAATAATTCTTTTATGAAGTACAGTTCCAGAGTCACTGGATTCTCTTGAATATCAGGGTGGGATGCCAGAACAGCAAGGCTCAAAACTGGCTTGTCTATGTGAACGGTCAATCCCGCATTCTTTTTCGTCCACCTGAAAGGCCTCTGCTGCATCATCTCCTGTTCATAAAAACCAAAATTGCTTTTGAGGTTAAACTCCTCACTCCTTTCCTTCAGGGATAAATCACGAAAAGTACCCCAGACATGAAATGCCGTAAAAAGGATTACCAGAAAGACAACAAATTCCTTTTTCAGAGGAGATCTGTCTCTTTTCTTTTCCCCTTCAGATGTCAGTGAAAACAGAATCCCAACAGCAAGCCAAAACACCAACTGGATCTCAAAATGCAGTATATGGATTCCAAACAGAAAAAGAACAAATAGAGATATCAATGATGCGGAAATTCCAATTAGAACTCCCCTCACTCCAGCACTCAAAACCTTTCTGTATACGCTTCTAAAGACTTGCCGGACAATAAGATAAAAAATCCACAAAAAGAAAACCAATCCGATGATTCCGAGCTCTGATAAAATTTGAATATAAAAATTATCAGCCGTATCCACGAGCACATCAGGAGTTCTTCCCTTATCGTTGTATCGCACCTCCATTATATTGTATTTCTTATAGTAATTAGGCAGCTCCACTGTAAAAGAGCCCAGCCCTATGCCGCTTAGAGGATTTTCCTCCCACATCATCAATCCTGCTTCCCATATATATGTTCTTCCTTGGGCTATTTCCTCTAAAAAATTTTCTTCTGAAAAATGCGCAATGTTGGATTTAAATCTATCACTCAGGGTGGAATTTCCGGTTAACAGGACAACAAAAAGCAATATGACAAGCAAAAAAGACGCCACCGAATAAATCACCGCTTTTCTGAACTGCCTGGGATTACTTTTGCTGAAAACCCTTGTGTTTTTTATGTAAAAGGCAGCCATGAGGACCGCAGCAATGACAATCCCTAAAAAACCACTCCTGGATCCGCTTCCTGGGATAAGCAAGATCCCGGCTAGAACAGGCGGTATAAAAATCAGCCTTTCCCAGTTCTTAAAAGAAAGAAATCCGCCTGCAAAGATGGGGATACCAAAGGCAATAAAGACTCCCAAAGCATTTGAGTCGGAAAAAAGACCGTTAGCCCGTTTGAGCGAAATGAAAAAAGGAGTATTTCCCAGATCTAAATTTGAATATGACTGATACAAACCAAAACAAAATGAAAGGAATGCAGAGGACGAAAGGAGAATCAGAGCCTTTTTTATGACATCCTTGTTTTTAAAGATATTAATGATTATAAAGAACCAGATGAATCCCGCTGCATAGATCAAAGTATCGAACACGATCCTTTCAATAGCTCCCCCTGCTTTTACGCCAATAACATTAATAGTCAGGTCATAGACAGTGCTGCCGTATATGGGGAAAAAATTCGTGTACCTCCAAAAGGTCAGCAAGGCAGATATCCCGATTAGAGCAGAAGTTCCGATTATGGGAAGCCTCAACAGACTCTTTAGGCTCAAAGAGTCTCCGCTAAAGCTCTGATGGATCAAAAACCCTATTAAAAAAGAATAAAAAAGGAAAATCAGAGGATTCAATGCTTTCAGAGAAAAAAAATGAGGAAGGCTGTTTATGACAGGCAGACAAAAAACAATGATAAGAGCTCCGGAGGTCCTATTGAATACGGTCACCAAAAAAACCAGCAAGCAAAGAGAGATCAAAATATATTGGAATGGAAAAACCAAAGGCAGATACCTCATATATATGAATACAAAAACAGTCCCTGCCGCCAATGCTGATAGGAATGTTTTTAGTTTGAAATCCATGATATATTTAGGATATTATTAGTTTGTCATACTTCTTTCAACTTTTTTTTGACTGCTGTATTGTATTAAAAAAATAATGAGAAAAAAAATCATTTCATTCTTTGCTCTTGTTATCACTGACATCATCGTTGTTCTTTTGAGTTTTTACCTCGCCAATCTCATAAGAGGTGAAATACTTGTTTTGGTCTTCAAGAGATACCGCAGTATTGGTATGTTCCCTTTTTCAACATATCTTTCCTATTGTTTCATGGTTCTGGTTTGGATCCTGGTTTTCAGCTATAAAAAGCTCTATACCAAGCGGTTTCCCTTTTGGGAAGAAGTCAAAACACTCATTAAAAGCGCTACTTTCTCCTCTGCCTTTATAATGATCGCTATCTTCCTGGCAAAAGCTGAGGTTAACTTCTCAAGAACCACGGTTGTGCTTGCATGGGTACTCAGTTTGTTTCTCTTTCCATTGTTCCGTTTTATTGTAAAAACAAGCCTTATAAGATTCAATCTTTGGAAAAAGAAACTGATAATGGTAGGAGTCCATGAAACAAGCCTTCAGGTTATCAGAAACATAAAAAAAAACAGGACAATGGGTTATGAAGTAACCGCCCTCATCGAAGATTCCCCGGAGCTCATAGGGAAGACATTCGCGGGTATAAGAGTATTAGGGCCCCTGTCAAAAATCGCAGAGATATCCAAAACCTATCAATCAAAAGATATCATGGTGGCAACGCCTCATAAATCCCGTAAAGAGTTCAAAAAAATACTGTCCCTTTGTGAACAGAACTGCGAATCCATGTGGATCATACCGAGAAGCGGCGATTTTATTACAGAAGGGGTCAACATAGAAGTCATAGGAAATATATTTACCCTTTATCTGAAAAGGAACCTGGTCAAACCCTGGAACCTCCTCTTAAAAAACTTCTTTGAAATCCTTTTTGCTCTGTTTCTGGTTGTCTTAACCATGCCGATCTTCCTTGTAACCGCTCTTATGATAAAACTGGACACAAAAGGAAATATTTTTTTTGTTCAGGAAAGAATCGGAAAAGACAAAAAATTGTTCCATCTTTATAAGTTTCGCTCTATGTATAATGACAATGAAACCAGGCTCATCAAATATTTGGAATCAGATGAAAAAGCAAGAGGCGAATGGGAAAAATACAAAAAGTTAAAAAATTATGACCCCAGGATAACCAGGGTCGGCCGGTTAATCAGAAAATTCAGTTTGGATGAACTTCCCCAGCTTTTCAATGTTCTTAAAGGGAATATGAGTATTGTGGGACCGCGCCCGTATCTGCCAGAGGAAGTCAAAGACAGCGACCAATCCCTCAGCACGATAACCAGAGTCAAACCCGGTTTAACCGGATTATGGCAGGTCAGCGGCAGGTCAAATCTCCCTTTTGATGAGCGGCTCAGGATCGACGAATACTACATTAGAAACTGGTCTGTCTGGATGGATATCGTGATATTGTTGAAAAGCCTCAGAATCCTCTTTTCCCAAAAAGGAGCCTTCTAGCCCTGATTATTTTCTGCCGATGGAGTAGTACTCGAACCCCAGCTTTCTCACGTCCCCTGGTTTAAATATATTTCGGCCGTCAATGATTATGGGATTCTCCATTAATTTTTTGGCCTTTTTCAAGTCCAGGTTTTTCAGCTCCTCCCACTCGGTCACAAAGAGAGCTGCGTTCGCTCCTTCCAATGCTTGGTAAGCTGACGCCGCATAAAGGATCTCCGGCCTGCCCTCAGGGAAAAGCGCCTTTATGTTTTTTACCGCCTCCGGGTCATAGAGAGAAAGCCGGGCTTCTTCCTCCAAAAGCCTTTCAATGATATGAATACTGGGAGCGTTCCGAATATCATCTGTCCTGGGCTTAAAAGCCAGTCCAAGAACAGCCAGTTTCTTGTTCTTCAGTATCCACAGAGCGTTCTTTACTTTTTTTATGAACATATCTGTTCTCGCCATATTTATCCTGTCGACCTCTTTCAGCAGCTTCATATCAATACCCAGGTCTTCTCCCATTTTAACCAGAGCCCGGACATCTTTGGGGAAACAGGAACCGCCGTATCCCAATCCGGCTTGAAGAAACTGTTTCCCGATTCGAGAGTCCAATCCCATCCCTTTGGCAACAAACTCCACATCCGCATCTGTTTTTTCGCATAGATCGGAAATCAAGTTTATATAAGATATCTTCATGGCAAGAAAAGAATTGGACGCATGCTTGATAAGTTCGGCTGTGTCGATATTTGTTATGTAAATCTTGTCCTTATATTTCTCATAGATTTTTAAAAGCATATCCCTTGCTTTGTCAGATTCCACCCCAATGATAATGCGATCAGGATCAAGAAAATCCGATACAGCCGAACCTTCTCTTAAAAATTCAGGATTTGAGGCCACATCAAAAGAACATTCACCGGCCTTGTAAAGTGTCATTGTGCGTTTAATCCAGGAAGATGTCCGGACAGGAACCGTGCTTTTTTCAACGATCAGCTTGTATCCATTCAGATTTTCAGCGATACAACGCGATACCCCCTCTACGAACGTCATATCAGCACTTCCGTCTTTCCTCTGGGGTGTATTGACACACACAAAAAGCACATCAGAAGACCTTATGGTTTCTTCAAGATCTGAGTTAAAGCACAGGTTTCCCTTCTTGAGGTTTTTCCTCAACAAATCACCAAGGCCCGGCTCGTAAATCGGAACTATGCCTCTTGATGCTTTTTCAATTTTTTCCGTGACCTTATCAGTCCCTGTGACGTTATGCCCCATATCAGCAAGCCCGACCGCTGTGACCAATCCGACATATCCCGTTCCGATGACACCGATCTTCATGTCTTAGCTCCTTAATCGTCCTTGATGGGATGGAGTATCAATCCCCCGTTTCCAGGATACAATCAAATATATTTCGATTCAGTCCATATAACCGAGAGCTTTAAGCCGCTCCTTGACTTTTTCTTCATCCTCTTTACTGAAATCATGGCTTTTGTCCCGGTCCTCCAGAATTTTTTTCTCAAGCAGCTTAACGATATACTCCTCAACCGAACCCGCTTTTTCTTTCTCCGCCAGCTTTTTGATTTGTTCAAATGTAGAAACAGGAATTGATATTTTCCTTCTGTTTTTAGCCATACTTCCCTCCACTCTTTTAGATCCGGACTCTCTATGGAAAAATGTTCTACAAGTAATCCGAATCAATCATTGATTTCTCTGTTTCTATAAAGGCTTAGGTCCACGCTTTCAATCATTTTATCAAGGTTTACTTCTTCCTCTTTTATAAAATGACTGATCTTTTCTATGTTCTCTTTCGGATTTTTTATTATCTGGTTATAATTGACAAAAAGTTCTTCAATATCATCTCTTTTGGTTATGATGTCCTTTACAAGTATGTCCAGCTTAAGAAAACTGTCCCTGATCTCAGCTCTGTTCTCATCTTTTTTCTTTGTCATCCTTTCCATTGAGAACAACACTTCTTCTATATTGCGCTGTGTATAGATAACTTTATACTTTCCTTTGGGAAGAAACCGCATTCCGAATGACGTTATCTTTATAAACTTCCCCCTATACATTTCCAACGGAAACGTACCGTCCATCAGTCTGTTTATAACCTTCCCTCCCTCAAGTTCAAAATATCCTTTAGGATTATTTTCATCCGCCGGCCTGGAGGTGAAATCAAAAGCAACCGGGACTCCTCCTGAATGCAAAATCTGCATTATCATAGATGTGCCCGAACGTTCCAGCCCGGAAACAATATAATTGGTATCTTTTTTTAAACTCATAATGACTATTATATTAATTAATAAACGCATTTCCTGCAAGATAAATTTGTCTCATCATGATGCGCTTCTTATGAATGGTACCGCTCCGCCGCTCTGCTCCCCTTGATGACATGCCGGTTTTTATGAATAATTTGGGAGGGAGGATGACTTGACAAAGCACCCAATATCATGTTTATTATGTATTTACATGAAAAGATGACAAACAAATCCCACCTTTATATTTAATACATTATTAAAATGGAAAAAATAGAAAACCCTTTTATTGATAATAGTGCTTTTTCAGGGGTGCTGGATAAAAACTTAAAAAAACTTGAGAAAAGGCTGGGAGTTCTGCTCTCCATTCGCGGAAAATCCATATTGATCGACGGACCTGAAGAAAAGATAGAGTTTACAAAATATTATTTCGACCAGTTAAAAAAATATGAAGCTCAGGGACGGCCTCTAAGAAAAGAAGACTTCAGTATAGCCTTAGACCTTCTGGAGGAAGACAGTTCCAAGGGGCTGGATAAATTTTTTCCAGCTGAACCTCTCATATTATCCCGAAAATCCGTGACTCCCAAGTCTTTAAACCAGCAAAAATACATCCAGTCTATAAAAAAAAACGATCTGGTATTTGGAATCGGGCCTGCCGGGACCGGAAAGACATACCTGGCCATGGCTCTTGCCCTTTCCTTTCTTCAGAATAAAATGGTCAACCGCATCATTCTGACACGGCCTGCAGTCGAAGCCGGTGAGAAACTGGGCTTTCTTCCGGGAGACCTCCAGCAAAAAATAAATCCTTATCTTCGACCTCTCTATGATGCTCTTTTCGACCTCATCCTTTATGAACAGGCTAATAACCTAATGGAAAAAGACATTATAGAGATCGCTCCTCTTGCGTATATGAGGGGACGAACCCTGAACAGTGCTTTTATCATCATGGATGAAGCGCAAAACACAACCAAAGAGCAGATGAAAATGCTCTTAACCAGAACAGGCTTTGGCTCCAAGCTTGTCGTCACTGCAGATATCACACAAATCGATCTTCCACAGCCTAAAAAATCCGGTGTCCTGCATGCTATGAAAATTCTTTCATACATCAAAGAGATCGCATTTGTCCGGTTCAACGAAAAGGATGTGGTGAGACATCCCTTGGTCCAAAAAATAATCAGAGCTTACAAAAAAGCTGAAAACATAAAATAAACATGGAACCATTCAACATAAAAAAAATCAACTTCTTCAAGAAGAATCCTTCCCCACCGCCAAAAAAGAAAAAAAATAACCACATCCCTGCAACATTGAAAAAAGAAATCGGATTTATAAAAAAAATAATCAACAGTCCCTATTTTTATTTTGTCATCTTTACCATTTCCATAACCATACTCACGACATACATACCTTCCCACTCTCTTCCCAATTTTGAGGAAGGAGAAATCGCTTCGTCAAACGTAGTGGCTCCTTCTGATATGACTATAGAAGATACAGAAACGACTGAAAAGCGCAAACAAGAAGCAGCTGATACTGTTCTGCCCGTCTATTCACTTGATGAAAATGTGAGCCTCAACACAGAAGAAAAAATCAGGGACCTTTTCAACTCGGGAAGAGATCTGATGCAAAAAGGGCCTACCAGCCCCCGGATAGAAAGCCTCAGAAAAGAATATGCAGACAAATACGGGATAGATATCTCCTCAAGCACCGCAGGTTCGCTGATACAGGAAGGCTTTTCGACCCAAATGGAAGAGGATCTCATAACTCTTGTCAGAAAATATTCGAAAACAGGCATCATCACATCAAAGAGCCTTTTCTCCAGCAATGAGCAGGAAAGAGGATTCACGCTCATCACAAGCACGGGTCAGGAAAAAACAGTAAAAATATCTGATATACTGGAGATAGATGAATGCAAGGAAGCCTTGTCCAGGGAAATATCCGGAATGGATATCTCAAACAGGGAAAAATCTCTTTTAAAATCTCTCTCAAACTTATTTATCAGAGAAAACATCACCTATAATCCCATTGAAACAGAACTCCGGAAAGTAAACGCCCGGTCAAATGTAGAGACAGTATTTTACACCATAAAAAAAGGAAAAGTACTTCTCCGCAAAGGAGACGAAGCCAAACAAGACATCATCAAACAAATAGAAATAATAAATCAGAATCTCAGCAACAAACCAAGCTGGCTTACCAATTTTTTAGGCTCTTTTATTCTCTTCGGGATTCTTTTTCTTGCTCTCATGTCCTATTTTTCATCCAGAAAAAACAAAGAAGATTCCCTTAATAAATACATCATGACAGGCGTGCTGGCTCTTCTCAGTCTTGTCCTCTATAAGTTTTCAATATTCCTTGTACAGCTCATCAGCCAGAATTCTAATATCACTATGCTGGAAAATTCCCAGGGCCTTAACTATGCCCTTCCCTTTCAGCTGGGGAGCATCCTTTTCACTTACCTTCTTGGAATCCATATGGGAATAATTTTCACTTTTCTCAACAGCATAATAGTGGGACATCTTTTCAAAGCCAATTTTTACCTCATGCTTTTCACAATGGTGGGTGGCATGGCTGCTGTATTCGGAACCAAACATTATGGAAGATCCATGATATCTGCTTTCAAAGCAGGTGTTTTTCTGGTCGCTCCGATAAATCTTACGACCATAATCATATTTCATCTTATGAGAGAAACCATCGGACCTGTAAGTGTTTTTTCCAGCGAAATCATAATGGGAATCATGGGAGGAGTGGTGAGCGGCGCTTTTGCCTTTGTGTTCATCCCTCTTTTCGAGAACACATTCGGTATACTGACCCAATCAAAGCTCAATGAACTGACGAACTCAGACCTTCCTATTTTCAGAAAAATGGCTATGGAAGCTCCCGGTTCTTATCATCATTCCCTTATTGTAGCCTCCCTTTCGGAAAATGCAGCAGAAGAAATAAAAATAAACCCGCTTCTTGTCAAAGCCGGCGCCATGTATCATGACATCGGGAAGATCAAACGACCCGAATACTTCATTGAAAACAGGACCAGAAAAAGCAATATGCATGAGGACCTCAAGCCCAGCATGAGCAGCCTGGTCATCATAAACCATGTGAAGGAAGGCGTTGAAAAAGCAAACCAGCTGAAGCTCCCCAAAAAAATAAAAGAAATCATTGCCCAGCATCATGGGGACTCTTTAATGAAATATTTTTACGAAAAAGCCAAAGAAGAATATGACCCTGAAATGTATAAAGTTGGAGAAGAAAGTTACAGATATGCAGGTCCCAAACCGAAATCAAAGGAAGCAGCGCTGGTCATGCTTGCTGACTCGGTCGAAGCGGCTTCCAGAAGTCTGGAAAAGCCGACCCGGGATAATTTAAAAAGACTTATTAATGAGATATTCAACAATTATCTTCTCGACGGCCAGCTTGATCACTGCAACCTCTCGCTCAAAGAGCTAAAGGCCATCGCTTCTTCCTTTTTATCAACACTTGATACTGTATTCCACCCCAGAATCGAATACCCCGGATTCAACTTTGAAAACAAACAAAGAAAAAAACCAAAATCAAAGAAACCAAAAAATGATAGAAGTCCTCAATCGACAAAAAAGACACCGGCTAAAAAAGAACAAGTTTAGGAACCTGCTGGAGCGCCTGATAGAGCACTACAGCCTTAAAGACCCAGAGATCGTGCTGGCTTTTGTCAATAACAGGGAAATCAAAAAGCTGAACCAAAAATTTTTAAAAAGAGATAAAGTGACAGATGTGTTGAGTTTTCCTCTCAATGAAAAAAAAGCTGACGGGAGATTCTATCTCGGAGATATCATCATATCCGTTCCCCGTGCTTTTGATCAAAGCTCCGGCACATCTTACGGCCTGGAAAGAGAACTTGAAATACTCACGATTCATGGATTCCTCCATCTTATGGGCTTTGAACACACCAAAGGCCTGGAGGAAGAAGAACAAAAAATAAGAAAACTCATGCTCAAAGGAAGAAATGCAAAAGAATAAAAACAGAGAAGAAAAAACAAGAGTCGGTTATGTATCCCTTATCGGACGCCCTAATGTGGGAAAATCCACTCTGCTCAACAGGCTTTTAGGCCAGAAGATCTCGATCATATCCGATAAACCCCAGACCACACGAATCAGCATTCTGGGGATAAAAACAACCCGGAAAGGGCAAATCATCTTCATAGACAATCCCGGAATCCACAAGCCCCTCCACAGACTCAATAAAAGGATGATGAGCTTTGTGTATTCTTCCCTTGAAACAGCAGACCTCATATGCCTTCTCATAGACGCCACTCTCAAATTCGGCGGCGGCGACGAATTCGTGATCGACAGCTTAAGAAATGTCTCTACCCCGGTCTTCCTTCTCATCAATAAGGTCGATATCATCAAAAAGGAAAAAGTCCTGCTGCTCATTGACAGATACAAGGACCTTTTTCCTTTTGCAGAAATCATCCCTATTTCCGCTTTGAAAGGGACCAACATAGACGTACTGGAGGAAAACATTTATCAGTTCCTTCCAGAAGCAGAACGAGTCTTTTCCAAAGGCGAGCTTTCGACCCAGACCCAAAGGTTTCTGCTTTCTGAGATCATAAGAGAGAAGATGCTCAAATATGTTGAAAAGGAGCTTCCTTTTATGACAGCGGTTCTTTTGGACAAGATCGAAAAGAGAAAAACGAGGGGCAGACCACTGACCTATATCCACGGAGATATCTTTGTCGAAAGAGAAACCCATCGCAAAATCATACTGGGGAAACACGGCTCTCTTATAAAGAAAATAGGCATTGAAGCCAGAAAAGAAATTGAGGAGATACTGAAATCAAAAGTGTTTCTCGACCTTCATGTGAGAGTGAAAAAGAGATGGCGCGATTCAGCCAATGTGCTCGAGCTCATCGAACAGCAGTAGATGGGGTGAGCGAGGGGCTTCGAACCCCCAACCTCCGAATCCACAGTCCGGTGCTCTAACCAGTTGAGCTACGCTCACCATGTGTACTTAAGTGTTAGAATTTTCGCATCTCACAAGTTTTATGTCAATAAGAAAATAGGATGAAAGTCAGGTGTGGACGTGGCGACATTAAAGATTTAGCCTTCGGATGCAGGAAGTCAATCCTGGTTAGTTATTATATGTTATCGGCATATTTTATGAATAACAGGGTTAATGATTTTTTATTGGAAAAAGGAATAAAAAAAATATAAACTAAAAAAAATTATTTCTAAGAGGGATAAAAAAATGAAAATTTTCACCAAAAAAAGAGTCTGGATCGGCATTCTGGTCATCCTGGCGGGACTGCTCATTTATCTGGGGGTCACCTACTATCCTTATCTGCAGCAGGGCCCTATAGGATGCGGGTACAAGGCTAAGATCCTGTGTTCCGGAATTTTTGTCTCAGGGCGGGACACTCAGTCTGTTCTGGAACAGGATCTGGTCTTTCATCCTCTTTTCAAGCTCATAAAAGCCGAAGTCGACTATGACCAAAAAGCAGTGAACACTTCCCTTCTGGGGCTTGTAAAAGCCAGGGCTGTGTATATTGAAAAACTGGGAGGCATCCTTCTCAGCGGAGCTTCGGAAGAGAGCATCCGGTCCTGGCCTGTTTCCATTCCGGAACCCCAGCCTGCGAATCCGGAAGAAGTCCCCTGGCCTGCCGGGGACCTCCTGACCGAATCAGAGAACCTGGATGAAATAGACCTCTCCCTTTTAAGCAAAGCCCTGGATAAAGCTTTCGAAGAACCCGATCCAAAAAAGCCGCTAAGAACCAGAGCCGTGGCCGTGGTGTATAAAGGAGATCTCATAGCAGAGCGGTATGCGCCTGGTATCACCAAGGACATGCCTTTGATCGGATGGTCCATGTCTAAAAGCATAACAAGCACTCTTGTCGGACTCAGGGTAAAACAGGGAAAGCTGGATATTCATGCCCCGGCACCGGTTCCGGAATGGCAGAATCCGAATGACCCCCGTAAAGACATCACTCTAAACCACCTCCTGCAAATGAGCAGCGGCCTGGAGTTTGACGAGACCTATGAGTCCGACCCCCTCTCTGATGTAAACACCATGCTGTTCACCAAAGAGGATATGGGGGCTTTTGCAGCCGGCTTCCCGCTTCAAGCAGAGCCGGGGACTGTTTGGTCCTATTCCAGCGGAACCACAAACATCATCTCCCGCATCATCCGGCATTCTTTTGACTCTGACGAGGAATATCTTGCCTTTCCCCGCCAGGCTCTGTTCAACAAAATCGGCATGCGGAACGCTGTGCTGGAACCGGATGCTTCAGGTACATTTTCCGGTGCCTCTTACTGTTATGCCACTGCCAGGGACTGGGCTCGATTCGGTCTGCTCTATCTCAATAACGGAGTCTGGGAAGGAGAACAGATCCTGCCCGAAGACTGGGTCGAATACACGACCACTCCGGCACCAGCTTCAAGAAAAGGAGAGTACGGCGCTCAATTCTGGCTTAACAGAGGAAGCCATGAAGACCCCAAAGACCGCGAATATCCCAAACTTCCCAGAGATGCCTTTTTCTGTCTGGGACACAACTCCCAATCCGTAACTGTGATCCCATCCAAACAGCTTGTTGTGGTCAGGCTGGGGTGGACCACCAAGGGGGGCTGGGATCTGGAAGAATTTATCGTTGATATCTTAAATGCAATAAAGCCCGTTGAGAATAAACCGTAACTTTATTCGTCCTATTAACGTATTATTAACCTGGGCTATTTATAAAAAAATAGCGGTGAGCATTTTTTTACCATATAGGCAAGCCAATCTCACTGCATCTGCAGCAACCTCGACTTGTTCATCACCCAGGTTAAAGAAAATGAAAAATTCTTTGGTTTTTACAATTTCTTTGATATTATGGTAACGATTCACAAAGGGGAGACGTTATTATTATAAACAGTCAGGCGTAGAAAAAAATGAAAATAGCAAAATTAACCATCAACAGGCCTGTAACCACATTTATGTTTTTTTTAGCTGTGATTCTCCTGGGATTTGTTTCTTTAAGGGAGCTCAGCGTAGACCTTCTTCCAAACATCAGCTACCCCAAATTATCTGTTTCCGCACGGTATCCCGGAGTGGCGCCCGAGGAAGTGGAAACTCTTCTCACCCAGAGGCTTGAATCCGCAGTAATGCGGATCCCGGGATTGAGAAGAGTGGAAACGGTTTCCGAAGAAGGCGGAGTGTATATGACCCTTGAATTTTCCTGGGGGACGGATATGGACTTTGCCATGCTTCACACAAGGGAAAAACTGGACAGTGTGCAGCTTCCCGAAGACATCGAAGAAGAGCCTACCATCATCCCCCTTGACCCGCAGAGCAAACCCATTATGGTCCTCTCTGTCTCCGGGGAAAGATCGCTTCTGGAACTCAAAGAATTTTCTGAAGAACTGATCAAACCCCGCCTGGAGCAAATCGACGGAATCGGCTCTGCAGAAATAGCCGGAGGCGTGGAAAGAGAGATCCATATAGAGATCGATCCCGATCTTATGGCTCTTTACGGGCTTGACATCGCACAGATATCCAGCAAAATTGAACAGTTCAACAGCAATCTTCAGGGCGGCTCCATAAGAAAAGGAAGATTCAAATATGCGTTGAGGATCATCGGTGAGTTTGAAAAAATTGATGAAATCGAAGAGGTCATCCTTAAGACCACTAAGGAAAAAGGATTGGTTCGGGTAAAAGATGTGGCTCAGGTCATTGACTCCATCAAAGAACGCGAAGGCATCACCAGGCTCAATGGGAATGAAAGCATTGGAATCCTGGTCAGGAAGGAAGCCGGAGCCAACACGGTCGAAGTCACCCAAAAAGCAAGGGAAGTGATTGAGGAGATAAAGCGCAGGAACGAACAGATAGACATACGGGTCGTCTCAGAGCAGGCCAAATATATCGAAGACGCCATATCCTCTGTTCTTAACTCCATTATCTACGGTGCGATTTTAGCTTTTCTCGTCCTGGTTGTGTTTCTTCAGGACGCTAAAACACCGCTTATCATCGCATCTGTTATCCCCATTGCTATTATCGCCACATTCAACCTTCTCTTTTTCATGAACGTCACCCTGAACATCATGTCCCTGGGCGGACTGGCTCTGGGCGTGGGAATGCTTGTGGACAACTCCATTGTGGTCTCGGAAAGCATCTTCAGGCATAAAAACCTTGGAAAAAGCCTCAGAGAAGCCGCTTATATCGGAACCAAGGAAGTGGGAATGGCTGTCACAGCATCCACGTTTACGACCATATCGGTTTTTCTTCCGGTCATCTATGTCCATGGAGTGGCAGGACAGCTTTTCAAGGACCAGGCTTTGACCGTGGCCTTTGCCCTTCTCTCCTCGCTGATTGTATCCCTGACTCTGCTTCCTATGCTGGCGTCAAGGAAATTCGAAGTAAAAGCCCCTCCCTCTAAAAAAGCCAAAACAGAAAGACAAAACTTCCCAAAACAAAAAAAATCGTTCAAGCAGATCCTGCTTCTCCCTCTTAAAGGATTACTAAAACTTCTCTATTTTATTTTTAAAATCATTTTTAAAGCACTGAATTACATCATCAGCTTCCTCATCCAGCTCTTTGTCCTTGTTTTCCACTACATTTGTCTTCCCTTTAAGCCGGCAGCCCGGTTTGTATTCAAGGTCTTTAATAAAATCTATGACAGGTTCTCCTCCTTTTACCACAGATTTCTTATCTGGGCTCTGGATCATAAAGCAAGAGTCATATCCGTATCTTTTGTTTTTCTTTTACTGACCCTGCTCCTCGCCGCCCAAATACCCAGTGAATTGATGCCCAAACCAGAGACCTCAATATTTGACCTTCATCTGACCACTCCCATAGACTATTCTCTGGAACAGACCTCAGACCTGACCGCCGTCATAGAACAATGGCTTAACAGGCAAAAGGATGTGAAGGATTCCTTCTCTCAGATCGGGATCGTCAGCGGAATGGAAAGCCTGAATCCTGAAGTATCCTTAAATTCGGTCCAGATCCGCATCCAGGCACAATCCCCCTCCAAAATGGAAGGTATCATTGAGGACTTAAGAAAATTTCTCAGCCAATTCCCTGACCTTCAGTTCTCCATGGTCAAAGAACAGTCAACCATAGGAGAGTTTCTTGCCTTCTCTACAGCAGAAGTCGGATTGAAAATAAAAGGTGAAGACCTGAATGTTCTAACGAATATAGCTGAAGACGTGGTCCAAAAAATGAGCGGGATCGAGGAAATCGCTGATGTGACCACGAACATCGGTGAGGGAAAGCCGGAGTTTCTGGTCCAGATCAAAAAACAGGCTCTGGATAAATACAATATTTCCCCTCAGGAAATCGGGGATTTCCTGGTGAATGCTGTGCGGGGACGCGTGGACACCCAGTTTAAAGAACTGGAGAAAAAATACGATATCAGAGTGCGTTTTCAAGATCAGGTGCGGGAAGACATTGATGTACTCCTTAACGAACAAATTCCTTATGCAGGGGGAAACATCCCTCTGAGGGAACTGGTCACCTACCGGCTATCCAAAGGCCCTAAAGAAATAAGAAGAGAGAACCAGGAAAGAGAAATCCTTGTGACCGCCAATGTGCGAAACATAAAAATAAGTCAGGCCGTGCCCCTGATTAAAGAAAAGATAGACGAAATCTCTCTCCCGAAAAACTATAGGATCATCTTCAGCGGAGAACAGGAAGAAATGCAGAAGTCATTTCGGAGCCTCGGCTTTGCTTTCATCTTAGCCGTTCTTCTTGTCTATATGATCATGGCCGCCCAGTTTGAATCCCTGCTTCACCCTTTTCTTATACTTTTTACTCTGCCAATGGGACTCACAGGAGTCATATGGGCTCTTTTTATAACCGGGCAGACCCTTAATGTCATCTCCATCATAGGAATGGTGGTTCTGGCGGGAATCGTGGTCAATGACGCCATAGTAAAAATAGACTACACCAACCAGCTGCGAAAAAAAGGAATGGGCATCAGAGAAGCCATACTGGAGGCCAGCAGAGTGAGGCTGCGGCCCATACTTATGACCACAGTCACGACAGTTTTCGGCCTCTTCCCTATGTCACTAGGACTGGGAAGGGGATCAGAACTCCAGCAGCCTCTTGCTATTTCAGTGATAGGGGGCTTGCTGCTGGCCACGTTTTTGACCTTGATCCTTATTCCCTTGTCTTATGAAATGGCGGAAAAAGCCAAATCAGGTTCGAAAAAATGAAAATCTTTATTGAACGCCCCATTGCCACAGCCATGCTTTTTCTGGCTCTTCTTATACTGGGAATCAATTCCTATATCAATATTCCGATCGAACTGGCGCCCAAGGAAGAATTCCCGCAGCTCAACATCAACACGACATGGCAGGGCGTTCCGCCCGAAATCATACAGACTCAAATCACCTCTCCCCTCGAGGAAAAAGCCTCTACGGTAAAGGGTGTGAGAAAAATCACGTCCTCTTCCACCAACGGACAATCCCGGATCACACTGGAATTCGATCCCAAGATCAATATGGAATTCGCTCATCTCTCATTAACGGAGAAAATATCCGAAATAAAAGAGGAACTGCCGGAAAACGTCAGGCCCAGAATAGAACCCTATGTCCCTGAAGAATTCCAGACAGACTCGTTTCTCAAGTACACCATTTCCGGAGATTATTCTCTCAATCAGCTCCGCAAGATGGTAAAGGAAAAAATCGAGCTGAAAATAGGCTCTGTCAAAGGGATATCAGAAGTTTCGGTCACAGGAGGAGCTGACCCGGAAATAGGAGTCATTCTTCTCAAGGAAAAACTGGATGCTCTCAACATCCCTCCTTATCTTGTCTATTTTAGTATACAGGAAAGAATAAGGACCTATCCGGCAGGAAAAATCCATAAAGGAGAGCAGGAATATCTGTTCAAGGTGTCTGATTCCATTGCGGATATCCATGACCTGGGAGATACCATCCTCAGGCGTTCCGGCGAAAACGTCATCCGTTTGAAAGACGTTGCAGAAATCAACCCCACCTTCGGGGAAATCTATTACATCAACCGGATCAACGGACAGCCGACCATAACCTTGACCATTCAAAAGGAAAAAGGAACCAGCACCTTAAAGCTGGTCAAAAAAGTCAAAAAAAAATTAAATGACCTGAAAAAAGAACTCCCCTCTGACCTGGTCTACAGGACCGTAAGCGATGAAAGCGAGGAGATCCATGAGAATCTGAGAGAGCTGTATATCGTGATAGGGATCATCATAACCGTTATCTTTGTTCTGGTCTTTTTGGTGCTCAGAAACTTCAAACCCTCGCTTCTGGTTATATCATCGGTTGTGTTTTCCGTCCTGATCACCTTCAACCTTATCTATCTTTTCGATATCTCTCTCAATATGCTGACCCTGGGAGGATTGGCCCTTGGCATCGGTCTGTTCGTGGATAATTCCATAGTTGTTTTTGAAAACATATTGAGAAAAAGAGAAAAAGGTCTTTCCACGAAGGAAGCAGCTATAGCCGGCTCAAAAGAAGTCTTTCTCCCGGTTCTTGCAGCGACCCTGACGACCATGAGCGTGTTCTTTGCTTTTGCCTATTTTCAGGGGCGCCTTAAGATCTACTATCTCCCTCTTGCCATTGTCATGACCTCTGCTCTGGCCACATCGCTTCTGGTCTCCTTTTCTTTGATACCGGCTCTCAGCCCAAAATTATTGAAAAGAGGGAAAAAGAAAAAACCGGCCGAACATAAAAAACTTTTTGAAAAAACATTCCGCTTTTTGATAAAACACCCCCTGGAGGTCATTCTCGTTCTGGTTCTGATATTTTACGGGTCTTACAAATGGTTCAAGTCAGAAGTCACCATAGGGGAATGGATGAGCTGGTATTCAAAACAAGAGCTTATCGTAAGCATTGGTATGCCGCCAGGGACAGATATCGAGCAGACCGATGAAGTGGTGAAACATTTCGAAGAAAAAATACTGGAAAAAGATTACGAGAAAGAAGCAGACACCCAGGTAACAGCAGAGAGGGCCTTCATCAGAATCACTTTTCCTGTAGAAATCGAAAATTCCTACCGTCCCTATGTACTGAAAGAAGAACTGATCCAGCACGCCACGAACTATGCCGGTATCTCTATCGGGATCTACGGATTCGACCCCCAATCCTATTCCACGAGCATCGGAAGCTACACATTTTATGACTCGAGTATAAAATTTTTCGGCTACAATATGAAAAAATTAAACAACATCACTCTGAACCTGGAAAAAACCCTCAAGGAAAATCCCAGAATAAAAGACACCAAAATAAGTTCTTCAAGATACGGATGGTGGCGCCTTGATTCATTTGAATACATCCTTAAGATCTCAAAGAAAAAAATACAAAAATACAATATCGATCCCCGTTATCTTTATTCCTATATAGGCTCATTGATCCAGGGACAGGTCCGAGCGTCTCTCAAGGCAAAAATGAGCGGGAAGGAAATGGATATATCCATCAAATTCCCCCAATCGCATTCCGTTCAGCTCAAGGAACTTCAAGATATGATGTTCCGGACCCAGGATGGCGAATACCTCAGGCTGGGAGAGATCTCCGAGATCGAGGAAAGACCCATTGCCGGCGGCATAGACAGGGAAGACCAGCAGTTCCAGCAGACCCTGAGCTGGGAATTCAGGGGCCCTTATAAAGCCGCAGATAATTATAAAAAAGGTGTTTTTGAAAACCTTTCTCTTCCCCCGGGATTTTCCGCCACGCTTGAAGGGACCCGGTGGATGACCGAGGAGGAAAAGGGACAGATCACGTTTGCTATCATCTTTTCCATCATCATCATATTCATGATCCTGGCTTCCCTTTATGAGTCCCTTATCCAGCCCCTTTTTATCCTTCTTGCGGTCCCTCTGGCCCTTATAGGAGTGTTTATTGCCTTTATCATTGCTGATTTTTCATTTGACTCGGCCGCTTATGTGGGTGTTATCCTTCTTGGAGGGATTGTGGTGAACAATTCCATTCTCCTGGTCGACCATATCAATCTTAAAAGGAAAAAAGGCATGGCTCTTCTTGAAGCGGTTCTGGAAGGGACCAGAGAAAGAATAAGGCCCATCTTTCTCACTACAAGCACCACTGTCCTTGGAATGCTGCCCATGATCCTCATTCAGGTCGAAGTAGGGAGAGAAAAAATCTGGTCGACACTGGCTCTTTCGACTGTAGGGGGATTGATCAGTTCGACCCTCTTTATTCTCATTGCCATCCCTGTTTTCTACTACCACGGGGATAATATAAAAACCTGGCTGAAAGATAAATCACTGGAAATAAAGGAATCCTGGAGACGGTTCTAAATATGCACAAAACAAGGAGTATGAAATGAATAAAATATTAATTCCTAAAAAAATCTTGATTCTGTCTTTGATTCTCATCATCTGCTTTCTGGGAGTCTATTTTATTTTTCTCAAAAAAAGCCCTGATTCCCCGCCTGCAGAAGAATCGACGGATACCATAAAAGAAGGGAGTGAGGAAGTCAGTGATGCTCCGGTTTCAATCAAAACAACGATCGCTCAAAAAGGCGACCTCAAAATGAAGCTCAAATCACCGGGAGAGGCATTTACCAGAGAAAAAATCATTATGAAATCAGAAGTATCGGGCAGAATAAAAAACCTTACTATTGAAGAGGGCCAGCATGTCAAAAAAGGAGACCTTCTTATGGAACTTGACAACAGACAGTATCAACTGGACCTGGAAGATGCCAGAGCCTCCTACCTGCAAAAGCTCTCAGAGCTCCTCATGGAACAAAAGTTTTCACAGGAACAAGAATCCCCGCCCGCTCAAAACAGAGCTGAATTAGAAAAGGCAAAAAAGGAATTTGACAAAGCGAACGCTCTCTATGCCAAAGGCCTCATTTCAACGGATGAATATGAAAAAGCCAGCAAAGAATATGAGATGGCTCTCATCGAATCAGGACAACTCAAAGGTGAAATCAGAGAAGCGGCCAAAGGGGTCACACAGGCTGATGTTCGTGTGAAAAAAGCGCAGATGGACCTGGAAAAGACAAAAATCCATGCTCCTTTCTCAGGTATAATCTGCGACATCCAGGTCGCCTTGGAAGAACATGTCTCAAACGCGCAGGAGCTGTTCACTCTTGTCAATATAGACCAGATCCGGGTGCATGCCAAAGTCCTGGAAAGCGAAATCGGAAAAATGAAAACAGGCCGGGAAGTCACCCTGAACTTCAGCGCTTATCCGGGAAAGGACTTCAAGGGCATAGTCAAATCCATAAGCCCCATCATTGACCCGGAAGACAGAACATGCAAAGTGGTCGTGGTCATGAGCAATCCGGGTGAAGTCATCAAACCGGGAATGCATGCTGAAGTCGAGATCATAACCGATATTTATAAGGACAGGCTTCTTATTCCCCAGGAAGCCATACTGCTCAGAGGAGGCCGGAAATTGGCTTTTGTGGTGGAGGGAGACCTGGCTAAATGGAGATATCTTGAGCTGGGCCTTGAAAACGAAGACTATGCCGAAGTCCTTGACGGGGTAAAGGAAGGAGAAGAAGTCGCGGTAGAAGGACATTTCACGCTGGCCCATGATGCCAGGGTTAGGGTAGTAAAATAGACAGCTGACGATATGCAGGATGCAGGCAAAATTCATCTCTAAAGGTGATTGCCATTTGAATTAAAATATAAATACAATATAATAAACTATTAACCTGGATCAAGGAGAGAGCCATGGGGCTTACTAAAAAACAGGAAGATCTTTACAGGCAGACAATGGAAGAAGCAAAATCCCAACTGGATACCATAGACGAAGAAATGGAAAAAGAAATCCAAAAAGCAAGAGAACGCCTGGCAAAACTGCAGGAATCCAAAGAATCCTTCAGACAATTATATGAAGGAGCCGCAAGGCTGTTAGGAGTGGAAATCGAATCTGAAGAAGAATCCGACGAAGACAAACAATCCCAAGAAGTCACAGCCAAAGAGAATGAAGAAAAAGAAGAATCAGACTCTTAGCGCCGCTCCTGATTTTCTAAGAGAGCTGCCAGCTTATAGCTCTTTTCCTTCCTTTTAGGTATGTTGTTACGATGGGGCAGCCGCAAAATCTTGTTTTCCTCGGCAAGCTGTTTTCGCTTAGTTCAGCCCTGATTTGGGCCTTTGCCGTTATTCTGTTCAGAATAAGCGGCCGCACCGTTCATCCTCTGGGATTGAATCTCGTTAAATCCCTTGTTTCGTGTTTGTTTATTCTCCCTACACTCTGGCTGCTGCATCAACCTGCCGTCCCGTCCCTGCCTCTGGAAAATTACGGGCTGCTTTTTTTAAGCGGCATCATTGGCATCGGAGTCTCAGACACACTGCTTTTCGAAAGCCTTAACAGGCTTGGAGCCAGCCTCTCTGCGATTGTGGACTGCAGCTACAGCCCTTTTGTCATCATACTGGCGTCCCTGTTTCTTTTTGAAAAAATGACTTTACAGCAGTTAGCGGGGGTTGCCTTCATTATTTTGGCAGTGGTCCTGATCTCCCATAAAAACAGCCTGAATCATATCCCGCGAAAAGACTTTACCGCCGGTATCATACTGGGGCTCCTTGCTATGTTTGCCATGGCTGTGAGCATTATTTTGATGAAACCGATCCTTTCGGATTCTTCAATCCTATGGGCAACACTGGTAAGGACTGCAGGAGGTCTGGCATTCCTTTTTCCCGCCATCCAGATTAATCGCGGACACCGCCAGATATATAGAAGTGTTTTTTCTTCAAAAAACTGGAAGCCTATGCTTTCAGGCTCTTTTCTGGGAGGATATGCGGCTCTCATTGCCTGGATGGCAGGAATGAAATACGCCTCTGTTTCAGAAGCATCC
Organism: Candidatus Aminicenantota bacterium; assembly: GCA_021162615.1. Classification (GTDB taxonomy): domain Bacteria; phylum Acidobacteriota; class Aminicenantia; order Aminicenantales; family Aminicenantaceae; genus WJMT01. Next base: position 26,614 of record JAGGYH010000098.1, on the reverse strand, counting down.
GTACTGAATCAGATGAACTTTGTATTTATTTTCCTTCTGGGAGTGATCATCCTCAAAGAACCGGTGAGCCGGAAAAAAATCTTTGCCCTGGGCATTGCTTTTGGCGGCGTCTTGCTGGTTTTACTTGGTTGATTCCTCCTTAGCCAGCTGGACATCCACCCAGAAAGTGTATTCCGGAGGAATATTCCCTCTCATAGTGCGGGCAAAGCTGCTCACTCGATCAGACCGGCCCATTCCGCTGCTCACGCCTCTTTCTGCAGTCAGGTCACTGGTGGCTCCCTGGTCTCTGGCTTTGGAAGCCATGGCAGCGGCCAACTTCGCTCTCTGTTCCTTCATCTCATCTGTTATGCCGCCCCATTCAAATCCGACTTTAACGGTCTCGCCCGGCACGGTCCCCACTCCGGGAGCCTTATCATAAAGCCTTTCCAGCGGGATGGCAAACTCATAAACGATCCTGTCTTCAAAGGTCTGTGTCTCAAACGCCGCTGGCCTTATTTCGACCTTTTCCTTTAATTCAGACTTTGCATCCTTGTTCGTGACTTTGATATCCGCGATATCATAGGTCTGTTTGACGAGAATATCGTTCTTTTGTTGCTCTGACAACGGTCCCTGCTGCGCCTCCAGAAGCTTGATATACTGTTCTGCAGTCATCTTCATGTTCCAAAATCTTATGCCGTACCTTTTTTTCTTTTTCCCATCTGTGTTCAGCCATATTATGATGCCTGACTCTTTTACAGAAGTTAAATACGCCGGATCCTTGAATACAAAAAGAGCCAGCATATAATTCCCATCGTTCTTAAACGCATAATCCACACTGAATTTCTTATAAGTCCGCAGCATTTCCGGAGCCCAATCCTCGTCAGATCCGTCCATCATGATTTTCTCCTTGATCCATCGGCTCTGAAACACATCGTCTTTGGCAAAAGCACTTACGGAAATCGAAAGAATCACAAGAAAAAGACACGCTGTTTTTATGCCCTTTTTCATTAAAACCTCCTTATTCACTCCATCAAATTATAATCTACGTATATATTGTAAATCAATGTCAAATATTTTTCAAAATCATTATTGTTCTTTTAAAAATATTTGTATAATAACATGTATCATTCACAAATCAGGATGGATATGCTGCAAGCAAGAATGGAGTGATAAAGCAATCCCATCTGTGAGTCACAATGAAAAAGATTTTTTTATGGATTCTGGCTTTTGTCATCACGGCTTGCGTACTGGTGTTTCAAAGGCTCACGGGCCCCACCTATCCTCTTGAGGGGAAAATCTCTATCGGAAATTCAAAAGTATCCTACAAGCTTGAACGAAGCCATGTGAACACCGAGGATTATGAAATAAAAATAAGTGCCCCGGATACAAATATTCAGGGCTTTCTTTTATACAGGATATTCAGATCCCAAAATGAATGGACCAAACAGGAACTTGTCCGGAAGGGCGATTTTCTCAAAGGACAGCTTCCAAAGCAGCCGGCCGCAGGCAAACTGGAGTACAAAGTCATCCTCAAAGACCTGTATAAAGAAATATCCTTATCAGGCGATCCGCCTGTTGTCATTCGCTTTAAAGGAAAAACCCCGATGCTGATCATTGTCCTTCACGTTGTGACCATATCTGCGGCCTTTCTTTTCTCAATCCGCGCCGGGCTTGAGGCGCTTATGCCGCAATCAGACCCAAGAAAGCTGGGTATATGGGCTGCGGCACTCCTTTTTGCAGGAGGAATGATATTCGGCCCTATCATGCAAAAATTCTCTTTCGGTGATTTCTGGACTGGTTTTCCTTTCGGCAAAGACCTCACAGATACGAAAACATTTATGGCTCTTATCTTCTGGATCACGGCTCTTTGGGTGTCCAGGAAAAAAAGCAAAAAAACATCCCGCAGGTGGATACTGGCTGCCTCCTGCGTCATGCTGGTCGTTTTTCTCATCCCTCACAGCCTTCTGGGCTCTGAATTCGATTACTCTCAATTAGAGAGTGAAGGGCAAAGTATAAAAACCAATCTGGATGATGAACAAGCCGGGCATCGCTCATTTTTTATGAATAAGTCCGGTTAAACTGGAGGTATTAATATGAAAAAATTTTCACACGTTTTAACTCTGCTGTTATTTCTTGTCCTGTCTTCGATTTCCATCACGCAGCATCCTGCCTACTCAAAAGAGAATGATCTAAGGCCTATTGAAGATATTGCAGACATAATCGAATGGAAAAGCATCCGGAGCTCTGTTGTCTCTCCGGACGGCACATGGTTTGCTTACTATCTTGTGCCTCAGGAAGGAGATGGGAAACTCTTAGTAACAAACACAAAAGAAGAAAAGGAATTTAATTTCCCCGCTGGAGAACCCGCCGGATACCCCTCCTCAAGAGATATCCAATTTTCCGAAGACTCCGGCTGGCTTGCCTTTGCCGTGTATCCGGAAAGAGAAGAGGCAAGAAAACTCAAAAAACAAAAGAAGCAGGCCTACAACAAAGCTGCGCTTTTGAACCTTGAGTCCGGAGAGAAAAAGGAATTTAAGAAGATCAGAAGTTTCTCTTTCTCTGGAGAAAATCCTTCCTGGATCGCATTCCATAAATACCCAACAGAGGAACAGTCTAAAAACAAGGATTCTTGGAAAGGAACAGACCTTCTGCTTTACGATCTGAAAACATCCGCTCAACTGAATATCGGTAACGTTTCGGAATTCTCTTTTGATAAAAAAGGAAGATGGCTCGCCTATACCATAGACGCGGAAGGAAAAACAGGAAACGGAGTCCAGATACGCAGCTCAGAAACCGGGGTCATCCTCCCTCTGGAAAGCGATGAGGCTGAATATGTGAAGCTCACATGGACGGAAGAAGGAGACGGGCTGGCAGTATTAAAAGGGAAAAAAGACGAAAAATACGAAGACAGCCTCTACAGTTTGCTGGGCTTCAAAGGATTTGATTCCCAAAAACCCGTAAAAACCATCTACGACCCCCATGAAGATGAAAACTTCCCGCACAGCATGACCATAAGCCCCAACAGAAATCCTTTATGGACTGAAGACCTCACCGGTCTGCTTTTCGGGATCCATGAAGTCAAAAAAAAGGAACAGAAAAAGGAAGAGGAGGGGGAAAAGAAAAAAGAAGAAGAGAAGAAAGATGAAAAACCCGCTCCGAAGAAACCTGATGCAGAGATCGACAAACAGGACCTGCCGGACCTCGTTATCTGGCACTGGCTGGATAACCGCCTCCAGTCCATGCAGCAGGTTCAGGAGCGCAGAGATAAAAATTTCAGCTTTCTGTCATATTACGATGTAAACAATAAAAAATTCATCCGGCTTGCTGATGAGCAGGTCAGAGAGGTCACGCCTGCTCCCAAACACAATTGGGCGGTGGGATTCGACAGGGAAAAATATGAGCTGGATTCAAATCTCTACGGAAGAAGATATCAGGATGTCTATGTCATCAACATAAAAACAGGAAAAAGAGAGCTGGCTCTTGAAAAATGCCGATGGTTCTTCTCCCCTTCTCCGGATGGAACCCATTTTCTCTATTACAAGGACGGTGACTTTTATACATATGAAATGCCTACGGGCAAAACATACAACATCACAGAAGACGTGCCCGCTTCCTTCATAAATACAGAAGATGACCATAATGTGGTTGACCCGCCCATCTACCCTGTAGGCTGGGAAAAAGAAGGCAAATCCGTGCTTTTGTATGACAACTGGGATGTCTGGAACATTCCCGTACACGGCGGAGAAGGCATCAATCTCACCAAAACAGGGAAAACCGACCAAATCCGCTTCCTCCGGCGCATCCGCCTGGATCCGGAAGAAAAGGGTATTGACCTTGAAAAACCCCTTTATCTCTCTGCCTACGGCGAATGGACCAAAAAAGGAGGCATTGCTGTTGTGGAAAAGGACAATCCCGGAGCTCAAATGCTTCTCTGGGATGATGCTTCATTTTCAATCAGCAAAGCGAAAAATGCGGATGTGTATTTTTACACAAGACAGACCTATAAGGATTATCCTGACTATTATGTCTCAGACCATACCCTCAAGGACGGCCAAAAAATAACAAACGCCAATCCGCAGCAGGATGAATATCTCTGGTCCTCAGGCTCGATGCTCGTGGATTACACAAGCACGAACGGAGACAGACTTCAGGCAGCGCTCTTTTTGCCCGCAAATTACAAGAAAGGAAAAAGCTATCCCACTATTGTCTACATTTATGAAAAACTCTCACAACGCATGAACACCTACTTCCCTCCCTCAGCAAGGGGGTTTAATAAATCCGTGTACACAAGCCGGGGATACGCTGTTCTGATGCCTGATATCGTCTATGAGATCAACGACCCCGGGATATCGGCGGTCAACTGTGTCATTCCTGCTATCAAAGCCGCTGCTGATACCGGAGTCGTAGATATTGAGAGAGTGGGCATACACGGGCATTCCTGGGGAGGATACCAGACCGCTTTTCTTATCACACAGACCGGCCTTTTTAAAGCGGCTGTCGCAGGCGCCCCTCTGACCAATATGATCAGCATGTACAGCTCCATTTACTGGAATTCGGGTTCAGCCAATCAGCCTATTTTTGAATCAAGCCAGGGCCGTTTCAAAGGAAATTACCTTGAAAATCTTGATGCTTATGCCAGGAATTCCCCGGTCTATCACGCAAAAAAGGTAACCACACCTCTTATTATCCTTCATAATGACAAGGACGGAGCTGTGGACTGGAACCAGGGAATCGAGTATTTCAACACGCTGCGCCAGCTCAAAAAACCGGTGGTCATGCTCGAATATGTAGGAGAAAACCACGGGCTCAGAAAGCCTGCCAATCTCAAAGACTACACCATGAGGATGCGCGAGTTCTTTGACCATTACCTTCTCGGAACAGCCGCTCCGGTCTGGCTGGAAGAGGGAATCCCCCACCTCAAGCAGGAAGAGCATATAAAGAAGCGGACAGAAAAGATCCTGGAGAGCATAAAACAGAAGAAAAAGGAAGAGGAAAAGAAAAAGAAATCCCCATAATAGAAAAAAGCTGGCTGTAGAGGCGCCAAGGTTTAGAAAAGGAAGCGGGGCTAAGGAGGATTCCTCTCCAGCCAGCTGCTATACGTATTCTATTATAGAAGAGTCAAAGAATAAAAGTCAAAATAAAAAAAGAGCCAGCGAGAGGATTCGAACCTCCGACCTACTGATTACGAATCAGTTGCTCTACCGCTGAGCTACACTGGCTTGTTGACAAAGCATAATATTTCTATAGAATCAACATTTAACCTGACTTATTCATAAAAAAATGGCGATGAGCAATTTTTTGTTTTGATATCAAGGAACTGCATACTTTTTAAAAAAATGACAACTGAAATGTTTTTATTTGTTTTTACTTTCATTTTAATCGCCATTTTTTTACCATATAGGCAAGCCGATGTCACTGCATCTGCTTTGTTACAGGGTACTCGCGGTGAAGGACCACAGCTTCGCACCCTGTGCCTCGCATCTGCAGCAACCTCGACTTGTTCATCATCCTGGTTAATAAGCTGGAAATGATAAGAGATATCCTCTTCAAAGGGAGGAAAAAATGAAAATTAAAGGATTTTTTGTGATTCTTGTTTTGGTGGTTATTATTGCATTTTTTGTTTATTTTATCGGCTCCGGAGAGAAAAAAATCATTGAGAATGAAATAGGTTCTTTTTCAAGCGCTAAAGAGAAACTTACAAAGACGAACATGTCCTCTTTAAAACGGGCTGTTGATTCTTATGCGGCTGAGAAGGGAAGTCTTCCGGATACACTTCAAGATATGAGGTTGGATATTCCAATAACAACAGGGAAACTGGATGCATGGGGGACTGAAATCAAATATGAAAAGCTATCTGGTGTAGAGTTTCGTTTGACTTCAGCCGGAAGCGACAGGACTTTTGGCACAGATGACGATATCATCGTCAGGTAAATATAGGAGGAAAAAATGAAGATGTTTATTGGTTCACGTTGGGTGGATAAGGAAAATAAAATACAGGTCCGTGATCCGTTCAATGGTTCTGTGATAGACACGGTGCCCAAAGCAGATCCGTATGATGTTGAACAAGCTCTGGAGGCTGCCCATACAGGTTTTGAAACAGCAAGGAAAATGACCGTTCATCAGAGAGCTTCCGTCTTATATAAAACAGCAAGGTATGTTTCTGAAAGAGAAGAGGAGTTTGCCACTCTTATTGCAAGAGAAGGTTCAAAGACCATCCGTGAAGCCCGGAAAGAAACTCAAAGATGTGTCAACACACTTACGGTGTCTGCAGAAGAAGCCAAACGCATTCTTGGAGAGACAATCCCTTTTGATTCGTTCCCTGGAGGAGAGAAAAGAATCGGATATTACTACCGCTTCCCGGTGGGAGTTGTGCTGGCTGTAACTCCTTTTAATGACCCTTTGAATTTGGTTGCCCACAAAATTGGCCCGGCAGTGGCCGCGGGCAACAGCATCCTTTTGAAACCAGCCACATTGACTCCTCTCTCAGCCATTAAATTGACTCAGTCTCTGCTGGAATGCGGGTTGCCTCCTGAAGTGATCCAGGTTGTGACCGGATATGGAAATGAGATAGGGGACTCTCTTGTTTTTGATAGAAGAGTGCGTATGATTTCGTTTACAGGAGGCGTGGAAGCGGGAAAACAGATTACCCGCAAAGCAGGCATAAAGAAGATCGGAATGGAACTTGGTTCAAATTCTCCGGTTATCGTATGGAAGGATGCTTCAGAAGAGAGGGCTGTGGAATCCTGTGTCTCCGGTGCGTTCTGGGCAGCAGGTCAAAACTGCATTGGAGTGCAGAGGATATATATCCATGAGGAGCTCTATGATTCTTTTAAAAATAAATTTGTCAAAAGGACCGGGGAATACAAGATAGGCGATAAGTTAAAGGAAGACACAGACATGGGGCCCATGATTACAGAGGAAGAAGCTGTGCGTGTTGAAGAATGGATTCATGAAGCTGTCTCCATGGGAGCTAAAGTGTTGTGTGGAGGGAAGCGTAAAAATGCGCTTTTTGAGCCCACGGTTTTGGAAAAAGTCCCGGAAAAAGCCAAAATATATCGAGAAGAGGTGTTCGGTCCGGCTGTCAATCTCTTTTCCGTATCCGATATGCAGGAGGCGGTTGAGAGAGCCAACAGCCTTCCCTTCGGGCTTCATGCCGCTGTCTTTACCAAGGATATTGATCTGGCTTTTAAAATAGCGTATGGTCTGGATTGCGGTGGAGTTATGGTGAATGATTCCACTGATTACAGATTAGATTCTATGCCTTTTGGGGGGATAAAGAATTCCGGATTGGGGAGAGAAGGGATCAAGTTTTCCATTCAGGAGATGACAGAGCCCAAGACCATCTGCTTTAACCTGGAATAATTCCATAAGATAAATCATTAATTTTGTAGAGGAGTGTATAAACTACAGGCACAGTTTGTGCTCCCTTCAGATTTTTAACGCTATTCTTCTTCGTTTTTCTCGGCTGCTGCGTAACTCCCTATAAATGTTAGGAGGGAATGGGAAAGGGATTCGTCACCCGTTCGATCCCCCAGCGTGGGATCTCACTCCCATTCGGGCTTCGCTCTCCTCTAAAGAGGAACCATGCCCGCTCAGCCCTCATAGTGGATTCCTCATCCCATGCCCTTCTTCCCTTTCATAGCCTCGACTCGTGAATAACCAGGATCGACTTCCTGCATTCGAAGGCTAAATCTTCAATGTCGCTTCAACCGTGCCTGTATTTTTAGACGCATTTTAAAATTGAAATATCAATCTCCTAGCTTAGTGCTTGGATTAATTATCTTAATAGAGGCCGAGTAGCTTAGGCAGCCATTCGCTGAACCATGAAAAATAAGTGATCAGCATGAGTGCAGCGACCATCACCGCATAAAAGGGAAGAAGGGATTTTGTGACTTTGGTTATTGTGGTCTGCCCTATCCCGCATCCCACGAACAAGACAGAACCGACTGGTGGTGTGCAGAGCCCTATACAGAGATTAAACACAAGCATGATTCCAAAGTGAAGGGGGCTCATGCCGAGACCGGTCACAACAGGAAGGAGAATAGGAGTGAAGATAAGCACAGCCGGAGTGATGTCCATGAACGTGCCCACAATAAGAAGCATCAGATTTATCATCATCAGGATGATGAATCTGTTATTTGTTATCCCTGTCAGGCCAGAACTTATATTCTGGGGGATATTTTCATAGGACAGGATCCAGGACATGGCTCTTGAGGTTCCGATCAATAGCATGACCACAGCGGTGGTCTCTGCTGTTTTCAGAAGGATACGGGGGATCTCCGGAATGCGGATTTCTTTGTATATAAGGACTGAAAGGATAAAAGAATAAATAACGGCCACAGCGCTGGCTTCAGTTGCTGTGAAGATGCCGGTTATAATACCTCCGATGACAATAATGACCAGCAGAAGGCTTGGAACGGCTGAACAGAATTTTTTTAGGGCTGTAAAGAATTTTTCTCTGTTCCCGACCGGGAATTTTTTTATAACAGCTATCACAGAACAAGCCGCCATCAGGCCTAAGCCTACCAGAATTCCCGGAAGATATCCGGCAACAAAAAGAGCAGCTATAGAAATCCCCCCGCTTGCAAGGGAATAGACAATAAGAACATTGCTGGGAGGAATAAGAAGACCGGTTGTTGAGGCCGTTACTGTGAGCGCCGTATTGAAATTTTTATCATATCCTTCTTTATTCATGACAGGGACCATGAAACCGCCTATTGCTGATGTGGCTGCGACAGCAGAACCGGATAGGGAGCCAAAAAGCATGCATGCGAGGACATTTACATAGGCAAGGCCCCCCGGGAACATCCCTACCACAGCTTTGGCAAAGTCAATGAGGCGTCGGGCAATACCCCCTCTTCCCATAAACTGTCCGGATAGTATAAAAAAAGGTATGGCTATGAGTGCAAACCGGTTGATTCCGCTGGTCATCTGCTGGGCTACGGTAGTGAGGGCAGGGACCGGATTTATTGTAAACAGCATGGTCAGTATAGTTGAAAGAGCGATGCTCACAGCAATGGGGACATTGAGTGCAAGGAGGATTATGAAACTGAAAGTGAGTATGATAACAGAGATCTCCATGAATTCATTTCCCCGATTTAAAAAATTTAAAGAGGCAGTTCATCTTTTTTGTCTCTGTGTGACAGGATGGCTTTGTCTTTATCTTTAATGGAAGCTGTGATGAATCCTATGGAATAGAGGATGATCAGGACTCCTGAAACAGGTATAACGGAGTAAACATACCCCATCGGTATCCCTACGGCCGGTGATATCTGATTTAATTTAAAGGCCAGGATGACCAATTTCATGCCTCCCGCAACCATTATAAAGAGAGCAAAACCAAGGATGATAAGATTTACAATGACTTCCAGAATCTGTCTTTTCAGTCCCTTTAGCTTAGATGATAAAATGTCTATTCCCAAATGGGCTTTTTTATAAAAGGCGTAGGCTGCTCCCAGTATGCTGACCCATATGAGAAAAAAACCCGCCACTTCTTCAGAAAAAGGACTCGGTTTCCTTATAATAAATCTGGTAAATACCTGCCAGCTGACATCCAGGACCATAAGGCCCATTAAGAGGGAAACAAGAGCGCCGGTGATTCTGTTTATTTTCTGAATAAAATTTGGCATGTGCGGATTCTTTTTGTAAATTTTTTTATTCCATCTCCTTTATTTTATTTATCAGTTCAAAGATTTGAGTACCTCTATACGAATCATGTAGCTTTTCTGCGGACCGGATGAAAGCCGCTTTATCAGGATATATGATCGTGACCCCTGCTTTTTTGACTTCTTGAAGAGCTTCCTGGCAGGCTTTATCCCAAAGTTTTCTCTGGAAATCCACGGATTCATCAGCGGCCTGCTGCAGCCATGTCCGTTCTTGAGGGGTGAGATGGTCCCATACTGCAGTGCTTATCAAGAGTATGTCCGGAACCGAGGTGTGTTCGTCCAGGGTGTAAAACTGACAGACTTCATAGTGGTGGGAGAGAAAGAAACTGGGTGGATTGTTTTCCGCTCCGTCGACAACCCCCTGTTGGAGAGCGGTGTATAGTTCACCCCATGAAATAGGGGTAGGAGAGCCTCCCAGAGCTTTGACCATGTTGACAGATGTCACACTTTTCATGACTCTGATTTTCAGACCTTTGAGGTCTTTCGGGGAATGTATAGGGATTTTTTTGGTATAAAAACTTCGGCTTCCCGCATCATAAAAGCACAAGCCGCGGAGAAAACATTCCTCTCCTGAAAGAAGCAGGGATCTGCCGATATCGCTTTTCAAAACATTCCATCTGTGTGTATCATCCCTAAAAACATAGGGGATGCCAAGGATTTTTATCTCAGGAACGAAGGATTCGAGAGGAGCTGTGGATACTTTAGCCATTGCCAGGCTTCCGATTTGTAAAAGCTCTATCAGTTCACGTTCTTGACCTAACTGTCCGCTCGGATATATTTTTATGGTCAATCTTCCATTTGATTTTTCCTCAACTTGTTCAGCCATAAAAGCCATGGCTTTATGAACGGGATGACTGGTATCCAGAACATGGGCGAGTTTAAGGATCCTGTGGCTTTTTTTTTGGCAGCATCCTGTAAATAGGAGAAAAATAAGGGAGAAGAAAAGAACCAAGGTGAGGGGGGAGTTACGCAAGCGCCGAGAAAAACGAAGTAGAATGGCGTTAAAAATCTGAAGGGAGCACAGGCCATATCTGAATTTCATGTCGGCTTGCCTGTAAGGTAAAAAAATGAACATCGCCGTTTTTTTATGAACAGGTCAGGACATTTGGTCTTGTTAGTCATGGCCCAGTTTAGTATGATTTCTGTATAACAAAATTCTTACGCCGAGTATACATGATTCAGATTTTGAAGTTCAAGTAATTATTCTTAAAAAGGATCGTGTGTATCGAAGAAAAGAGAATAAACAATGAGCGAGAAATTAACACTAAAAAAGCTTAAAAAATATAGAGGAAAAGAAGTCTGCCTTTCAGATTGGTTTGAGATAACCCAGGACCGTATCAATGACTTTGCAGAATGCACGGAAGACAGGCAGTGGATCCATGTGGATATCAAAAAGGCAGAAAAAAGCCCCTTGGGTGGAACTGTGGCTCATGGTTTTTTAGTGCTCTCCCTCATACCTTATTTGAGTCGGAAAAGCGAAATATTTTCATATGACTGTAAGATGATGGTTAATTACGGGATGAATAAAGTCAGATTCATCCATCCGGTCGGACCCGGGTCCCGGATAAGAAACAGGGCTTTTCTTGCAAGAGTTGAGAAAAGAGGATTCCGCCGAGTTCTGGCCTCTGTTCAAAATACGGTCGAGATAGAAGGGGAGGACAAACCAGCCTTAGTTGCGGAAGTCCTGGTTCTTTTCTATATATAAGCCAAGCTCAGTTTAATGTGACTTGGAAAATTATTCAACCTGGCTTATTCACGAGTCGAGGCTGTAAAAACCTTATGAAATTCAGGTGTGGACGTAGCGACATTGAAGATTCAGCCTTCGGATGCATGAAGTCGATCCTGGTTATTCACAAGTCGAGGTTGCTGCAGATGCGAGGCGCAGGGTATGAAGCTGTGGTCCTTCACCGCAAATACCCTTAAACAAAGCAGATGCTGTAAGATGGGCTCGCCTATGAAGGTAAAATATGGTTGCATAAAGTAAAATTATTACATGTACTAACGTAAGAAGTATGTTCTTAATGAATTAAGAATGATAAGAGAGCCGATCATGGTAAATGTGTTGGAAACGCAACCATATTTTATGAATTACCAGGATCACCCACGGACGGGGGGAGTTACGCAGCAGCCGAGAACACAGTGCGAAGAATGGCGTTAAAAATCTGAAGGGAGCAAAGGCCACACCTGAATTTCATATCGGCTCGCCTTAATGGAAAAAAAATGATGATTAAAATGAAAGTGAAAACAAACAAAAATATTTCATTTGTCTTTTTTGTAAAAAGCATGTATATCCTTGGAAGCAAAACAAAGAAATGCTTATCGCCATTTTTTTAATGAATAGGTCAGGTTAATTCTGATAGAATAATTAGTTCTATAATAGGTATGTTTGATGACTGAAGAATTTGATCCTGAGAATAACTATAATAATACAAAACAAGAGATCGGTTATGTTTCCCTTCGGCGGGCCACTCAAAAAGACTATGACCGGATCGGCTTTAAATCCGGTCTTGAAGTCCATCAGCAGTTGAAAACCAAGAAAAAGTTGTTCTGTAACTGTCCGGCCGGACTTTATAATCCCAAAGGGGAATATGATGCGGAGATCATCAGACATATGCGGCCCACTCTGAGTGAGCTGGGAGAGTATGACGGTACAGCCTTGATGGAGTTTAAGACCAGAAAACAGATCGTATACAGAATAAAGAATGAGACTGCCTGCACATATGACATAGACGACACACCTCCTTTTCCGCTCAACAGGGAAGCTCTGGATATCGCATTGGAGATCTCACTTTTATGCAAACTGAATATCGTGGGAGAAGTCCATATCATCAGGAAACAGTATTTGGATGGAAGCATTCCCACCGGATTCCAAAGGACCGCTATTTTAGGGGTGGAAGGGGAGATCCAGCTGAGGAACAAAAAAATCAGGCTGATCCAGCTCAGCCTGGAGGAAGATTCCTGCCGTGAAATATCGGATAGAGGGCATGTGAGGAAATACCAGACTGACAGATTGGGGATGCCCCTAATTGAGACTGTGACCTATCCGGATTTTGCAAATCCTGATGAGGTAAGGGAAGGAGCCGAGTATATCCGCTTTTTAAACCGGAGCACAGGGAAAGTAAGAACAGGAATAGGGTCTGGAAGAGAGGATGTCAATGTGAGCTGCAGGGGAGGAAGCCGCAATGAAATAAAAGGGGTCTCTCATAACAAATGGATTCCAGAGCTGACGCATAACGAAGCTTTCAGGCAGTGGGCCCTTCTGCATATAAGAGACAAGCTCCGAAAAAGAGTGAAGCAAATAAAAAAATGGAAGATACAGTCAAAATCCATCAATCCCAAAGCGTTTCGATTCAAGTCACATGTCTTGAAAGATGCGGTTAAGAATGATTTTGAAATAAAGGCGGTCAATCTCCCTTCATTCAAAGGGATCCTGTCCCATTTCACACAGCCCGGTCAGATGTTTGCGGATGAGTTGAGCGGCCGGATAAAAGTGATTGCGTGTATAGAAAAGCCCCATCTGGCTCATTCAGAACAGATAAGAAAAGATATATCTGATAACCAATGGAAGAGGATTCGAAAGATTTTAAACTCAAGGCCGGATGATGCCCAAATGGTTATCTGGGGCCCCGAACAAGATATCCCTACAGCCCTTGAGACCATTGAGGAACGATGCCACATGGCTTTTGAGGGAGTACCCAGGGAGAGCCGGAAATCGTTCGAAGACGGTACAACTGTATTCGAACGGGTTCTGCCCGGGCCTGACCGCATGTATCCGGATACAGATTCATCCCCTATTCCCTTAAAGGAAGATTACATAGAAAAAATAAGAAAAAGACTTCCTGTGGATGTTTCAAAGAGAATAGACCAGTTAAGAAAATGGGATATACCCGAGGATACGTTTATCTATCTCTTAAGAAACAATCTGGTCCCTGTTATGGAGAAAATAATAAACGACCTGGAGATAGATCCAACCTATGTGGGAACTCTTTTCGGCCATATGTTGAAACATGTCCAGGGACAGAACCAGATTTCAACTGGATTTACGTATGAAAAAATCTATCATTTACTGAAATTTCTCCATGACAATTCCATTGAATTCGAATTGGCTGAGGAAATGATTCCCGTGCTCTATTCCCGTCCCCGGCAGTATTTCAATCATCTTTTGGATAGATGGGGATACAGGAAAAGGAAAAAAGAAGATATTTTGGCCCGGATCCCTTTAGTTTTAGAGGGTTTCTCTCCTTATAAAAGGATAAATAACCGGGAAAAGGCAGCGATTGATTGGGTTATGGGCAAACTGAGGCGCATAGCTTTAGGGAACATCCCTCTTTCCGAGCTCAGACGGAAAGTCAGAGAAGAGGTTGAGAACAGTGAGTGATAAAGATTTGTTTCAGGGTTATAAAGGAAAAGCATTGAACCTGCTGAAAAAATTCAATGCCAGAGTCTGGGGAAAGGTCAAAGTGGATACCACGAGGGGATTGTTTGAAGGGACCATCCTTCCCAGGGCCGAAAATGATGATGACAAACACATCGTTCTTAAAATAGCCACCGGCTACAACATAGGGATTGACATAGATACGGTAAATGATATTGAAGAATTAGGTTATAAAAAAGCCCAATATCATATTCCAGAGAAGAAGTTTCCCTATTCGGATGACAAACCCAATGTCAAACTGTTCGGGACAGGAGGAACCATAGCTTCCAGACTGGATTACAGGACAGGGGCTGTGATCCCTGCTTTTTCTCCCGGGGAGCTTTACGGAGCTGTTCCCGAGCTTGCTGATATATGCAATATCACCACTGAAAAATTGTTCGGAGTTTTCAGTGAAAACATGGGTCCTATGCAGTATAAGGTTCTGGCTAAGGCCATCCAAAAGGAAATCCAGAAAGGAACAGACGGAATCATTATCGGTCATGGAACAGATACACTCCATCATACAGCCGCTGCTTTGACTTTTATGGTACAGGATTTGCCTGTACCGGTTATTCTGGTGGGTTCTCAAAGGTCTTCGGACAGACCCAGCTCAGATGCAGCCTTGAACCTGATGCATGCTTCCTATGCGGCAGGTCATTCGGATATTGCCGAAGTATTGGTGTGTATGTTCGGGCCCACATCAGACGAATATGGTTTTCTTCACAGGGGGACACGCGTGAGGAAGATGCATTCTTCCTATCGTTCCACTTTCCGGACTATTGGGGATGTCCCGGTCGCCAAAGTCACAAGAAACAGTGTGGAACTCATTAAGAAGAAATACAATCCCAGGAGAAAAGACAAGAAATGCCGGGTATTTCCTTATTTTGAAGAAAGAGTCACCTTGATCTATTATTATCCCAATATGCAGCCGGATATGATTGATTCTTTGGTAGACAATGGATATAAAGGAATCGTGATCGCGGGAACAGGTCTGGGACATGTGAACAAGCCGGTTTATCCTGCTATAGAAAGAGCAGTAAAAAAGGGTGTGCACATTTTTATGACAGTACAGACTCTCTGGGGCTATGTGCACATGTATGTGTATGACACCGGGAGAGATTTGATGGCCAAAGGTATTGTTCCGGCAGAGAACATGCTTCCTGAAGTGGCTTATATCAAACTGGGATGGGTCCTGGCCCAGACAGATGATCCGGAGAAGGTAAAGGAAATGATGCTTGATCCCATAAACGATGAGATAACGGAAAGGGAGCCTTATAACGGATACTTGGTTTACCAGGGAGGGGTTCCTGAAGTTGAGGAATTTATAAAGAAATTCCATAAATAAAAAATGAATTTCATGTAAGCAATTCAATTTATTCTGAATGGATGGACTTTTTTCAAGGTTTTTTTGAAAAGAGATAATAGGATTTCCTAGCAATGGATATCTGATCCATGGCTCTGTCGTACTGGCGGTGAAGGGCTCTTTCTCTTTTTCTCTGGCGGTGGAATCCTTGATCTTCAAACTGCTTCACCCACCATTGGGTCCCGGCTCCGATGATATGCCCGTTTTTCGGATATCCGTAATCGTCTGTGTGTACGGTTTGAAAAAGTTGATTTTCTTTTATGTCCTGCTCCCAATCTTTGATATAGACAGGAAATATCTCTCCGAAAACCTCATCGTTTCCAAAGGCCGGGATGTTGCAGAAAAGGAACCCGTTTTCAGAGAGAAGGGTGTCAATTTTTTGGATATATTGTTTGAGTTTATTGGGATTCAGATGCTCGAATATGTCAAGTCCGAGTATGAAATCGTATTTCTTTGCGAGATCGACTTCCAGGATTTCTCCGAAGTGAATGTTTTCCTTTATTTCAGGGAAAGCTTTGGATAGAGAAAGCTTGCTTATTTCTATCCCCTCGCTCTTTATTCCCCTGTCAAAAAGGCATTTCATGATGGTTCCGTTCGCACACCCTAAATCCAGTACCCATTCAGGATCGAACGTTGAGATGAGTTCAGAGAGGATTTTTTGGTCCTCCCCGATTTCAAGATTCCATACGCCTGGTTTTTCATAATAACCGTTATCAATGATTTTCTTCTCAAGCCAGTCAAAATCAGAAGGCTCTCGAACTTCAAATACCCATATTTTTTCTTTTGCATGTGTATCCATTACTTGTTTGTACTGGTCGGGCTTCTCGCTTCGAATGGAGGGAAGCAGCAGATGATGGAGGTTATCTCTTGCTGTTTTGTTTTTAAACTCTTCTGACTCTATGATGCTCAGTAAGACCGAGACCCTTGAATGTCTTTTGCCCAGAAATTCAAGGTAATATCTTTTTCCTTCCTCGTCAACCTCTCTCCCCAAAAGCCTCCTATATATTTCTTCCAGAAATTCTCCATCTGACTGCTTTGGCTTTCTGGGTCTCTTAAATATGTTTTTCACTTCTTTATATTTTAGTCTCCTGTGTTCCCTTGTAAAGAAAATTTTGGACAGAGACAGAAACCTTTTTATTGATTAGGATAAGCCCCTATACTATAATGTCTTCATTTTAAAGAGAAGATATGAAACGGCTCAAACTCATCATTCCCATATTTGCCATCACCTTTTCTACTGTTTTGATTGAGATCCTCTACACACGGGTCTTCTCAGTGATATATGTCAGCTCTTTTGCTTTCCTGATGATCTCCCTCGCTCTCTTCGGGTATGGATTGAGCGGGGCTTATATGTCCGTAGGACGTATCACATATAAAAAGGATGCGATGAAATATCTGGAGCTGTTTCTGCTGTGTTTTTCATTAAGTCTTCCAGTTATTTATAAAATAACCATATCGACCAGTATAGATTTCTTAAATCTCTTCAATCCGATCTCGAATTTTCTGCTTTTGATCCTCAATTTTTTCCTTTTACTGCTTCCTTTCTTCTTTGCAGGCGCTTCTCTGGTTTTGATATTCAGCCTGTACTCTTCTGAGATCGGGAAGCTTTATTTTATTGACCTTTTGGGAGCAGCGCTGGGGGGAATAGCGATTATCCCGCTCATTACAAAATGGGGGCCTTCAAAAGTCATATTAGTCATATTTTTGTTTTTGGGATTCGCATGGTTTTTGATAGCCAGAATAAAGGCCGTAAAAAAAACAATCATTTTTTCCTTGATAGCGGCCGCCTTTGCTGTTTTATTTGTTCATTCGGAAGCTCTGTTTCCGATCATACCTAAGATGATAAAAAGGGGCTATCTCAGACACTATAATAACAATATGATTGAGTATTCGAAGTGGAGTCCTATCAATAAGATAGATGTGGCTCCTTTTTTGAAAAGGAAAAAAGTCATTTGGATAGATGCGGGGACCATGCAGTCCTGGCTTGCCAAATTCAACGGAAAGCTGCATGAGATGGGACAGATAAAATGGGCTAATGAGGCCATTCCTTTTCAGCTGACAAAAAGAGGAAGTGCCCTTATTATCGGGTCTGCCGGAGGTTATGAGGTTCTGTGCGCTCTTTCCAATAGATTCAGGAATATAGTTGCTGTTGAGATGGATCCTGAAATATGTCATTTGGTCACAAACGAATATTCGGATTATATCGGGAATATATTCCGTCAAAAAGGAGTGAGACTTCTTAATGACGAGGGAAGAAGTGTCTTGAAAAGGATTGACGGTCAGTTTGATGTTATCCAGATGGTCAATTCCCATAACGCGGATGCTTTATTATCCGGAGGGTTGAGCATTGCTGAAACGTACATCTATACGGTAGAAAGCTTTAAGGATTACTGGAATCACCTCAAAGATGGCGGAGTTGTGTATATCGTGCATTGGTTTGGGGAAAGGCTTTTTTCAACAGCATTTGAAGCATTGAGAGAGATGGGGGTCAAGGAGCCTGAGAAGAAATTTTTTATCGTACAAAGGGAAAACGGGTTTAATTTCTTTTTCATGAAGAAAGGAAATTTTAACCGGGATGAAGCAGAAATCCTTAGAAAATTTGCTGAAAAAAAGGAGATCGTCTATTCTCCTTTTGAAAAAAAGGATAATATGTATTACAGATTAGCTTCTCCTAAATACAAAAAAACCATCAGCCTTTCTTCTGTAAATATCAGGCCCGTCAGGGACAATTCTCCTTATTTCAACCAGCCTAATAAAATCGGTCAGTTTACATTCAAGAATATGCAAGTCAGAGGAATGGCTCAAAGCGTCGTTAAATGGGCTTTGATTTATTCAAACTCTGTTTATCTATCCATACTTTTTCTTTCCATAGCGCTTCCCATTATGCTTATATTCATCCCTCTCAAGGCATCCTCCGGAGGGCAAGTGAGTAAAAATTTCATCCTTTATTTCTTTCTCATAGGGCTTTCTTTCATTACTGTAGAGATTATCATGATCAAGATTTTTCAGTTGTACCTGGGAAATCCAGCCTATTCCATATCTGTGATTATTTCTTCCCTGTTGGTCTCGTCCGGAATAGGGTCGCTTTTATCGAAAAAGATGAAGCAGGCTGCGGGGAAAGGCTTCATCCTGATTTTTTCTGTGCTTCTCTTTTTAGTACTGGTTCTGTATTCCCTGTTTTTATTCAAAATTATAACAGCTTTTATTCATTTAAGCCTGATGTGGCGGATTTTTATCACTTTTTTTCTCCTGTTTATTCCGGGCTTTTTAATGGGAGTGTTCTTTCCCACAGGAATTGAATATCTAGGAAAAAGACAGAAGTCAATGATTGGATGGGCCTGGGGTTCCAATGCGTTCGCCACTGTTTTGGGTTCTGTAATGACCGTCATTATCGCTATAAACTGGAATTTTGCTGCTGCGTTGTTTTTAGCCGCCGTATTCTATATGTCCGCCGGATTGATATTTCATTTTTCCATTCGTTCGGCTCGTTCATAAAAAATCACAAAGGAGGAATTCAGGTGTTGAAGTGTTTTTTTAGGTCATCCGGGAACCTGGGCCTTCTCTCTATATGAAAGACAATGAGATTTTTAAGGACTTTCCTGGCATTCTGGATTTGTTCTATTGAGAAAGGATATTTTTTTTCAGATGCAGGAGGATTTTTCAAAATCCAGGAATAGACAGAAATTTCCTCGGAAGTTATTTTTTCTCTCTCCGTTGAGCCGCAGCGGCTGCAAAGGACACCATCTCTTTTCACTGAAAGCCATCCGGTCTTTCCTATGTTTTTACGGCATTTTTTGCATTTTTTCAGATCAGGGAAAAATCCGTTGATTTTCAGGAACCATAGTTCAAAATATGCCGTGAGGAACACGAGTTCTTTTCTTTGTTTCAGAGCCCTCAGAATTTTAAGCAGGAGTCTGAACAGAGTATCTTCTTCGCTTCTTGCGGGAAGGGAATTTTCTATTAACTCAGAGAAATAGCGTAATGTGAAAGCCGTTTCCAAATGGCTCTGGATATCAAAGAACGATTCCAAAAGGTCACAGTTACTGACCGTGACAAGATCTTTGTTCTCTTTTTCATAAAAATATACATTTATGTGTGAGGAAGGTTCCAGACAGCTTCCAAATCTATTGCCGAATTTTCTGGCACCCTTTGCTATGCCTTTCAATATTCCTCTATCCCTTGAGAAAAAAACCGCAATTTTATCTTGATCTCCCACATTGAAAGTCCTAAGAACAATAGCTTCAGTCTGGTCTTTAGGCATTAAATTTATCTAGGAAAGATATTTAAGAAAAAGGGTTCCTAATCCTAAAAAAGTCAGAAGCCCAAGCGAATCCGTGAACATAGTGAGAAGGTTTACAGAGCCAAGGGCTGGATCGAGTTTTACCATTTTAAGGAATAATGGGATGAGTGTTCCCACTAAAGCGGCAATAAAAAGGTTGGTGATAACGGCAAGGCCCAATACTAAGCCAAGGTAAGGATTTCTGGTGAGAACATAGGAGACCAAACCTAAAAGCAAACCAATCACTATTCCGTTGCATATTCCCACTACGATTTCTTTAAACAGGGCTTTTCTTGCGGAGATCCATTCGGTCTGGCCCACAGCTATTTCCCGGACCATAATGGCAACGGTCTGGTTTCCTGCAATTCCCCCCAGTGCAGCCACCAGCGGCATGAAAACAGCAAGGGTTACGACTTCCTGGATTGTTCCTTTAAAGTAATTCACGACAAAAGGAGCTACGGATGCCGTCAGTAGACTCAGAAGAAGGAAAGGAAGCCGTTTTTTTATGGAAGAAAAAGGGCTGTCTTGTATTCTATCCGAAGTATCCAGGGAGACCATTTTATAAATATCTTCGGTGGCCTCTTGGTCGATGACATCGATGATGTCATCTACAGTCACAACACCCACGAGTTTCATTTGAGAATCAGTCACGGGAATGGCTACCAGATTATAATCGGCCACGATCCTTGCTACTTCTTCCTGGTCGGTATCGGTTTGAACATTTATTACATCTGTAGTCATTATATTTTTGAGAGGCGTGTTCGGTTTAGAAAAAAGGACCTGACGCAAAGAGACGACACCTTTGAGACGATTCTCATCATCTACCACATACAGGTAAAAAGCTGACTCTACATCCCCCTCAAGCTGCATGGCTGTGATGGCATCGGATACATTCGTGTTTTCATTCAGGGCATAGAGATTTGGGGACATGATCCTTCCCGCTGTTTCTTCCTCATGTTCCAGAAGTTCTTTGACCTCTTCGGTGGGCTTTTTTTCGAGCGAATGGAGGATGCTGTTTTTAAGCTCTTCGGACACTAGTTCAAGTATAGGAGCGATATCGTCTGAGGGAAGGTCATGAAATATTTTGGTTGCTGTTTCTATGGGAATTTGCTGTACGATCTCTGCCGCATCTTCCGCAGCCATTTCGCTTAATAATCCAGCGGCTTTTTTATTGTCATTTTCATGGAGTGTGATCAAAAGAATTATTTTTTCCCGTTCGGTGAAATGATTTATAAGACCGGCAATATCAGGAGGATGAAAGTTCTTGAGAAGATTCCAGAGTTTCTGCCGGGCGCCGATGTTCATAAATTTTCGTGATGAATTAATGATCAGCCGGATGGTATCGAGCTTCATTGTCTTCTTCCTTTGATTGCCCAAGATATCATAAAAGAACTTGACTGTAAATCAATTTCACTTTGGCTTGTAGATAAAAAATTTTATGAAAATATGTTATCTTTAACCTCGACTCGTTTATCATCCAGGTTATTTTGAAAAGTGAATCCCCAGTCTTTCTATATTTGACTGTAATGTTTTTTTCTCTATTTCCAAATCAGAGGCCGCTTTATCAAGATTCCAATTATTCCTGACAAGAGCACTATGAATAAATTCTTTGTCAAAAATTTCCCTGGCCTTCTTTAAGGAGATCGTTTTCTTTGCCCCATGAAGGAATTCAGATTCAATGGGTTCGACAAGAAGGAAAAGATGGGAAGAATTTATTTCATCCTCTTTGACCATGATAACAAATCTTTCTATAACGTTAATGAGTTCACTGATATTACCAGGCCATGAATAATTGATAAAAGCCTCCATGGCTTTTTCATCCATTGTCTTTTGTTTTTTCCCGTATTCGAATGAAAAATACTTTAAGAAATAGTTGATGAGAAGGGGAATATCTTCCTTTCTTTCTCTTAAAGGAGGCATTTTTAACGGAATGACGTTTAATTTAAAGAAGAGCTCTTCTCTGAACTTATTCTCTGTTATCAATTCCCTTAAATTGTGGTGGGTTGATGAGATAATCCTTATATCTGCTTCAACTGTTTTAGAGATTCCCAGGGTTTCGTATTTGTTTTCCTCAATGAATTTGATGAGTTTATCCTGGGTATTCAGGCTTAGTTCTCCTATTTCATCGAAGAATAGAGTGCCTTTGTCTGCAAGGAGAAGCTTGCCTTTTTTCTCTTTTCCTAAACCGCTCTTATCTGTATGTCCGAAAAGCTCATTTTCAATCAGGTCATCCGGAATGGCAGCGACATTTATTTGGACAAATGGGTGATGGTTTCTTTTACTGTGCTGATGGATATACCTGGCAATAAGCTTTTTCCCTGTTCCATGTTCACCGTAAATGAGTATTCTGCCATCGGTCGGGGCTGTTGTTTGGATTCTTTCTCTTATTTTTTGTATGGCTTTTGTTTTTCCTATTAATTTGAATTTTGATCTCATTTCCTGCCGCAGCTGTATGTTCTCTTCTTCCAGTGATTTTTGTTTGAGGGCGTTTTTTGCTGTGAGTACGACCTTTTCCAGAGAAAGAGGTTTTTCTAAAAAGTCATAAGCGCCAAGCTTTGTTGATTTAACAGCAGCCTCTACAGAACCGTGGCCTGTTATCATGACAACCTGGATATTTTCGTCAATATTCTTTATTTTTTTAAGGACTTCTATGCCATTCATTTCAGGAAGCCAAATATCGAGGAGAATGAGGTCATAAGATTCGTTTTTTACATAATCTAAGCCTTTTTCTCCTGTGCTGGTTGTTTTTACGTTATAGCCTTCATCTTCAAAAATCCCTTTCAGGGATGAGCGGATTCCTGATTCATCATCGATGATTAGTATGTTTTTTCCTTTCATATCGGGACCTGTATTATAAATTTTGTGCCTATAGGCTCATTGTCTTCGACTCGAATGATTCCATTATGTTCATTGATGACCTGATTGACAATAGCCAGACCAAGGCCTGTCCCTTTTTTCTTGGTAGAGAAGTGAGGGAGAAAAAGCTTTTCTTTGTCTTTTTCAGGGATTCCCGGCCCTGTGTCTGATATCTCTATTTCGATTTTATTGTACTGTTTGTCGAGGGACGTCTTTATTTCAATTTTTCCTTTCTTGTTCATGGCATCAATAGCATTGTCAATAATATTCGTCAGCGCGCGTTTCATTTGTTCTTTATCCAGTTTTATTTTATTGGGGATGCTGTTATCGAACTGTGTTTGAAACTTTATTTCCGAGAATATGCCTTGAAAGGGAGCTATGGTCTGAGTGATTATTTCATGAAGATTTGTTTCTTTTAAAGTGATTTTTGGCATGCGGGCGAAATTTGAAAACTCATCTATAAGGTCTTTAATCGTCCTTGCTTCCTGAATGATTGTTTTTGTGCTTTCGATTAAAGTCTGGTCAGTGGGGGTTTTTCTTTTTCTGATCTTCTTTTCTATCCTTTCTGCGGACAGCTGGATCGGGGTCAGTGGATTTTTAATCTCATGGGCGACTCTTTGTGCGACTTCTTTCCACGCAGCTATTTTTTGAGCCTTTATCAATTGGGTCAGATCATCAAGAACTATAATCAATCCGGATGTCCCATCTTCGTCCTGTTCTATGTGAGAAATAGTCAGGGAGAGAGTTGTGTTCTGGCTGTTGAAATTTATGGTGATTTCTTTGTCAGAAATTTGATGTTTATTTACGGCGGCTTTCTCTATGTCCCGTACGATTTCTGTGTATTTTAAGCCTTTCAGGACTTCCTTGTAATCTTTCCCTATAAGGTTTTTTCTTTCCAGTGCCAGCATTTTGAGTGCGGAGGGATTGATGGTCGTTATCCTGTCATCGGAATTAATGGTTATGACCCCTGTGGTGATGTCATTTAATATGGTTTCTATATACTGTTTTCCTGATTGGAGTTCAGCTGTTTTCTGTTGTATATGTTCCCTGCTTTCTCTGAGGTCGGATATCATTTTATTAAAGGAATCAATGAACATGCCTAATTCATCGGAAGCAGGGTCCTGAACCTGTATATCCAGATTTCCTTTGGATACTTCCCTGGTAGCATTGGCCAGCTTTTCAACAGGGACTGTGATGCTTTTTGCCAGATGAAATCCTATCCAGCTTGCGGCAAACACCAATAAAAGTGTGATAAACACAAGCATTAAAAGATAGAATGTTTTTACAGGATTTTTTTGGGTCTTGACTTGTCTGTATCTCTTAACATAAGCGGAGACGCTGTTTATTTTTTGGGCATAGTTTTGGGGAAGGAATTTGCCGGCTACGACCAGGATATTACCTTTTTCAGGAATGGGGATGGAGACTCCTCTTCGTATCATCTCCCCGCTTCCCATGGATTCAATGGTGCTGAAGACTTCTCCGAGGTGGGCTCTTTTTACATAATTGCTGTTCATATTGCGGTAGTACTGGAGAGGAAGATCGGGATTCATCATAGAAAAAAGTTCTTCTTCATCCAAGAAGACGCTTATTTCATCTAACTGGTATTCCTTTAATTTTTCTCTTACAAAGTCTATGAGAGGAACCCTGTCATTCGGGTCAGCAAGTTCCTGTGTTTGGATGGCTTTTCCCAATTGTCTCGCATAATGGAGTGTGGTGTCTTTGGTAGTTTGATAGAAGCTTTCAGTGAGGTCGCTGGTGTCATCCAGTATTTTATCTATAGGGGTTTTAAACCATTGTTCGATGTTTCTTGTAATAAGGTCGCTTGCAAAAAAGAAGAGAAGCAGGGTGGGAATGAGTGATAAAGAAATAAAAAATACCAGTAGTTTTGTTTTGAATTTTGAACCGAGCACTTTTCTTTTTCTCTCAAGATAAAGCTTGACAAGATTTCTTCCAAGAACAAAGAGAAGAATAAGAAAGAGAAGGATAACAATGATTTGAAGGAGGGAAAGCAGAATATTCGTTACTGATATAGGAGAGAACTGTTGGGTTCCCCGTATGATCGATTCGATGACGATAAAAAGAATGATCAAGAGAAGAATCGCAGCACCGATTATACGGGAGCCCTTTTTTTTCGAATTTTCCATTTGATTGATAATAGTATATTTTCTTTAAATTTAACAGATTTTATAAAATAATAGTTGAGCGTGTTTCTTTTTCCTTTGAAAAATATTGTTTGTGATTTTTGGATGTTATGCGTAGATTTTTAATAACTTGGCCTGGCTTTCCCAGGGGTTCTCCCGGAATTCCATTAATGCTGTAAGTAAAACCGCCTGCATTGCCTATATGGATAAGAAACTCGTTCTCTGCGGTTGAAAAAAGCTGATCTCCCGGCTGCTTCAATCCTGTGAAATAGAGATTTCCGTCAGTAAAAATTTCTATCCAGGTTTCTTGGTGAAAAGTCATTTCCAGAAGCATCCCGTCACTTGGATTTATTGATTCAAGGATAAGGCTGTGAGTGTCTTCAGGAGACAAAAGCGCTGTTGTAGCAGTGTATTCGTTGATGGAAACTGATTTTTTACTTTTGACCAGGATAAAGATTATGACAAGAGCTGTGATGAAAATTATGAAATAACCAGCTGTCCGGAGAAAGAGCTTGAATTTTCTTGGAACTTCAATTGGTGGCATTTCTTCCCTGGGTTGTTCTTTGATTTCTTCCTTTTTTGTTTGGATGGTATGATGAAAGTGGTCTAAAATTACTTCTTCATCCAGTCCGACGTATCCGGCATATGCTTTTATAATGCTTTTGATAAAGAAGTTGCCAGGGAGCATGTCAAAGTTATCTTCTTCCAGAGCCCTTAAGTATCTGATATTGATTTTTGTAGTGTCTGCAATTTCTTTTAGAGATATTCCCCTTAATTCTCTTTCTTTTTTCAGCTCTTGGCCAAAAGAATTCATCTCTTTGAATTTTATGATATCTTCCCTTGTTATGTCAACATAGAGGGAAGAATGCCAGTACCTGGAAGTTTCTGATGCGCAAAAGTCCGAGCGGACAGAGATAATATGATGAATGGGCTAGGGAAGAGGGACCTTGAAATAAAGGGGTAAGGCGAGTACATTAATACATAAATGTTTGATTTCAAAAAGGCCGTGAAGGCCCAGTTGATGCTGTCCAGGAAATTGGACCTTTTTTGGGACAGGAAGGAAGTAAAAAAAATAGCGGGGGCAGACTGCAGTTATGATTACAAAAACAAAAAAGTCGGCGCTAAAGTCGTTGTTATCGAATTATCTGATTTGAA
The DNA here is from genome assembly GCA_021162615.1 of Candidatus Aminicenantota bacterium. Taxonomy (GTDB): domain Bacteria; phylum Acidobacteriota; class Aminicenantia; order Aminicenantales; family Aminicenantaceae; genus WJMT01. The sequence continues at coordinate 762 of JAGGYH010000098.1, read as the reverse complement.
GATCATTGAGACCTCTGAAGGTGTGGCTGATTTTGCCATTCCCTATGTCCCTGGATTCTTGAATTTTCGTGAAGCTCCGGCCTTGATAAAAGCTTTTAAGGGTTTAAACACAGAACCTGATATAAGCCTTATTGACGGGAACGGCATCGCTCATCCGCGGAGTATGGGGATCGCCTCTTATTTGGGGGTTGTATTGGGCATCGCTACGATAGGCTGTGCTAAAAGCCCGTTTTACCCGTTCACTTATCCTGATAACGAGAGAGGGGCTTATACTCATTATAAGAACAGGAAGGATAAACACGTTGGATACTGTGTGAGAACGCGTACGGGAGTCAAGCCTATTTTTGTTTCCCCGGGACACCGGGTAAATTTTACTGTTTCGCTGGATATAGTATTGAGGTGTTCGAAATACAGGATTCCAGAACCAATAAGATACGCTCACAGACTGGCCGGAGAGTTATTCAAGAGTCAATGATTCTTTTTTTATGGTTAGTCTGGATTATTCACAAGTCGAGGTTGCTGCAGATGCGAGGCACAGGGTGCAAAGCTGTGGTCCTTCACTGCGAGTACCCTGTAACGAAGCAGATGCAGTGAGATCGGCTTGCCTATATGGTAAAAAAATGGCGATTAAAATGAAAGTAAAAACAAATAAAAATATTTCAGTTGTCATTTTTGTAAAAAGTATGCATATCCTTGAAATCAAAACAAAAAATTGCTCATCGCCATTTTTTTATGAATAGGTCAGGTAATATAGAAAAGCCG
>JAGGYH010000128.1 GCA_021162615.1 Candidatus Aminicenantota bacterium | reverse complement strand
TATCCTTACCTGATATATGTCCTATGACCAGCATGGATTTGTGGAAGATGATGATTTTGACTCCATTATCTCTCAGGTAATGGATGATTTTTTCGTCTGCGATATCCCTTGGGATGTTCTCCGCAGGGTGGAAGTATCCACGTTTAAATATATCAAGCGGATCATAAACACCCACACCGTAGTAACCGTTATAGATGTGTTTGTTGTGAAAAAGGGTCATGAGGGAGTAGATCTTTAAGTCATTCCATCCGCCTTTATAATGAGGGAGCTCCAGCACACCGTAATAGTCTGGAAAGTCTGTGACCTTGCTGTAAAGATTTTTAACAGAAGCATTGTGTTCGAGCAGCGGACCAGTCCTCACAGGGGGAGGGAAATTTTCAAAGAGAACGAGCACCCCGATAAGAGCGATAAGAATGGTTTTTCTTTTTTTGTCTTTCATGCTTTTAACAAGAGCTTTGTATCCCAGAAAAGCAAGCAGGATCCAAAGAAAAATAAAATAATACCTTAATTTCCACTCTCCTTTTAAGCGGTTTATCTGAGGGACCAAAGAAGCGATAAGGCTGAGAAAGTTGTACTTAAAGGGAACAAATCTAAACAGAGCTTTAAAATAACTTATAAAAGTAAAAAGCATACCCCCAAGGAGGATTTTCTCATTTACAGAAGTGTGCTTCCATATTAAGAGAGCGTTGAGAACAAACAAAAGGATCACACAAATAACAAAAGTGTCCAGCATTTTATACAGATTTTCCAGAGAAATCGCTCTCCAGAACACAAAGAAAACAGGAAGCACAAGAAGGGCCAGAAGAGCATAGTTTGCTGATTGGAAATATTTTTTTTCTGTTTTTGAATAAAAGAAATAAAAGATAAGAAACGAGGCTATGATTCCCAAATACAATGGAGAAGGGCGGCCTCTGAGAAATTTAAAGGTCAGTGGGAACCAGGACGAGTAGAAATCCAGAGAAGATATAAGGACTGCTTTCCTGAGGTTTTGCTGTTGGTAGGAGATGTTTAGGGGGTTTGAGATGTAGGGATAAAACACAGCCAGTATGAATACAGCCAGGAGGATCAATCCTATACTCAATTGAGCAATATTTTTTAAAGGTATCTTTCGTTTGATGACCAGAGATATTAAAAATAATACCACACAGAAAAGAGCCGTAAGAAAAAACAAAGAGAGAGAAGAAAGAGCCTGCAGAAAGAGAAAAACATAGAAGAAAAAGGCATCTGTCCATTGATATTTTTGCATGTATCTGAAGAGAAAAAACACAGCAAAGATGGAAAGGGGAAAAAACAGCATAGCAGGATGGGGATAGTTGATTTGTTTCATGGGAAGGAATATATACAACGCCCCTGCTGTGAGGGACAGGGACTCGGTTTTAATGAAGTACCTTGTTATGTAATAGACAGCGAATCCTCCAAGAATCAAAGAAAAGAGAAGCATCAGGTTATAGAGAGTGTATATGTTTTTTATGCCGCACAGATAAAACGGTGTTAACAGAAGGCTCTGGCTGAAGAAGTTCACTCCGGCGGTCAGCGTATAAGAGTAAGGATAAAAAATAGGAAAATGATAGAGGTTTGAAAACTCAAGGCTTGAAATAGCTTTTATATTGTGCATGAGAATGCCTACGGCAATATAGTTGTCTGCATGAGTGTAAAGGGCTAATTGAGAGCTAAAACCAGGAACAAGAAAATAGAGGGAAGCAAGAGACAACAAAGTGTACAGGACAATCAGTTTTAAGAATCTGTGTTTTTTCATTGGGAATTGGGCGAAAACAGAATAATTATATGGAAATAAGGAGTTGAAGGCAATATGGCCTTGCCAATAGAGGGCATCCACCCGAATAAGAAATTTGAATTAATGGTTAAAGAAATTATTTGAACTATTGAAGCGATTGAAGTTTATGGATTTATCTTGTAAAATATTGAAAATTTTCATTGGTAATCAAATGAGCCTTGTAAAAAAAAGGGGCATTAGTTTTTTTATAGCGCTTTTTTCTTTTTGTTTTTCTGCCCTTTTCGCGAATAAAATTCATTTACGGTTCGATAATATTTCTATAAGTGATGGTCTGGCTCAAAACTCAGGAATATGTGTTCTCCAGGATAAACATGGTTTTATGTGGTTTGGAACAGAAGAAGGACTAAATAGATATGATGGGCATGAATTTATCTTGTTCGACAACGACCCTCATAATCCCCATTGGATTTCAGACAGCTATATTCTGTCTCTTTTTGAAGACAGCCGGGGAATACTCTGGGTGGGGACTTTCAACGGCGGATTGAATAGATATGATCGAAGTAATGAGAGATTTATTGCCTATATGCATGAAGAAGCCAATCCACACACTATCAGCAGCGATCATGTTCAGTGTATATCCGAAGACAGTCAGGGATATTTATGGATCGGAACTATTAACGGATTGAATCGCTTTGATCTAAAAGACGAAAAATTCATTTGCTACGGGAATATACCGGATTCTCAGGAAAATCTGAGCAATCCTATAGTGAATGCTGTTCTTGAGGACAGCCGTGGGGACCTCTGGGTCGGAACAGAAAACGGGCTTAACCTTTTTGACAGAGAGGGTAAGATTATTAAAAAGTATTTTCACAGTCCTACAGATCATTATGGTTTATCCCATAACATAATTCACTGCCTTTATGAAGATAAAAACGGAATCCTTTGGATAGGGACGGAAGAGGGCCTGAATAGGTACGACCGGAGTTCAGAAAAATTTGTGGTCTACAAACATGACAGAGGTCATCCTGACTCTTTGTCAAATAACAGGATTAGATCTATATGCGAGGATAACAGCGGTGATTTATGGATTGCTACTTTTGGAGGAGGATTGAACCGTTTCGATGTGAATAAGCAAAATTTCACTCATTGGAATAGTAATGAGGGAAAATATGGAAGCCTTAGCAGTGATTTTATTCAGACCGTTTATAAAGACAGGACAGGTCTTTTATGGTTAGGGACATTTGGCGCTGGTTTTAACAGGTTTGATCCAAAGGGAAGAAGGTTTATCCATTATAAATTAAGTACTCCAGGCGTTCTAAATGTTTTGGCTAATAATGTTTTTTCTATCTATGAAGATGATGAAGGCATTCTCTGGGTCGGTACTTACGGAACAGGCCTTTATCGGTTTAACAGAGAGTCAGAAGAGATTAAAAATTACATGCATGAGCCCGGAAATCCAAACAGTCTCAGCAACAATAATGTCCGTGCTATATGCGAGGATGATGAAGGTTACCTTTGGATTGGAACATATGACGGTTTAAATCGCTTTGATAAGGCGGGTGAAAGATTTTTACATTTCACTCATGATGATAGCAATCCGAGCAGCCTTGCGAATGATTATATCAGGGAAATTTATAAAGACAGCTCAGGCTGTATCTGGATCGGAACTCAGGGAGGCGGTCTGGATAAATTTATAACAGAAGGCAGTAAGTTTATTCATTATATTCCTGATCCTGGGAACGCAAACAGTTTGAGCGGGGCTGGAGTGATAGCTGTTCTTGAGGATAGTGAGGGCTATTTCTGGTTCGGTACGAGTTCGGGATTGAATAAGTATGACCCGGATACGGGAGATTTCACACGATATAGAAACAACAGAAAAGACCCGACCAGTATAAGCAATGACAGGATCCTTTGCGTTTATGAAGATAGAAACGGGACGATCTGGGCAGGCACTTATGGAGGAGGCATTAATAAATTCGATGACAAAAGCGGAAATTTTGTGTGCTACAGAAAAGAAGATGGACTGCCCGACAATGTTGTTTATGGTATTCTAGAAGATAGATCCGGTTTTCTCTGGTTAAGCACGAACAGGGGATTATCCAGGTTCGATCCAGAGAAGGAAATCTTTCGGAATTTTGATGTCCATGACGGACTGCAGAGTAATGAGTTTAATTCAGGTTCCTTTTATAAAAGCAAAAGAGGTGAGTTTTTTTTCGGAGGAATAAATGGTTTTAATGCGTTTTATCCTGAAAACATTGAATCAGATCCAAATGTTCCTCCGGTGATTTTTACCGATTTCCAAATATCTCATCGTTCTGTCTCTATAGGTGAGAAAGTGAATGGGAATCTGATACTTTCAAAATCAATGACCGAGACTGACAGCATCAAAGTTTCTTATAAAGAAAAAATCATTACTTTTAAGTTTGCCGCTCTGCATTTCATGTCCCCTGAGGGAAACAGTTTTGCTTATAAAATGGAAAATTTTGATGAAGGCTGGAATTATATAGGGAATCAAAACTCTGTAACATTTACGCAGCTTTCTCCAGGTAAATATATTTTCAGGGTAAAAGCAGCCAATCCGGATGGAGTATGGAATGATAAAGGAACAGCCATCGCTTTGACCATAATTCCTCCTTTTTGGAAGACATGGTGGTTTTGTGGGGCAACAGCATTATCTATTATAGTTTTGGTATTTTTTGGATATAGATTAAGGACTCTGGATATAAGGAAAAGAAACATCCGTCTTCAAGATGTCAACATAGAGCTGAGCTGGCATATTGAGGAACGGAAAAAGGCTGAAGAGAGGCTGAAAAGGTCACAGGAAGAACTGGAAAGAAAAGTGGAAGAGCGCACGCTCAGTTTGAGCAAAGCAAATAAGGAATTGGAGAAATCTCTTAAAGAAAAGGAAGCGCTGCTTAAAGAAATTCATCACAGGGTTAAAAATAATATGCAGATTGTATCCAGTTTACTCAGGCTTCAGAGCAGGAAAATCAAGGATAAAAAGGTCCTGGGAATCTTCAATCAAAGTCAAAATCAGATAAAATCCATGGCTTTTATCCATGAGAAGCTCTACCAATCAAAAAGTTTTTCAAGGATTGATTTCGGCAGTTATATAGAGAAATTGATCAAGCATCTCGCATATTTTTATGAAGGAGAAAAAAAGGAAATCAAGTTTAATATAAACATAGAGAATATTTATCTTGAAATAAATAGAGCCATTCCTTTGGGATTGATCACAAATGAATTGGTGACAAATTCTCTGAAATATGCTTTTCCAACTGGAGAAAAAGGTGAGATATATATCCATATGAAGAAAAGTCCGGAAGGAAAGTTCACTATTGTGATAGGGGATGACGGATTAGGCGTGAAGTCAAGTAAAGAAATATTTGAATCAGAGACACTGGGAGTACAGATCGTTCAGGACCTTGTCAGGCAGATAAAAGGGACGATTGAGCTTGATATTGAAAAAGGCCTGGCTTATCGGATTGTATTTTGATAGGATACCTCAATCCATCTTTTAGTATTTTAAGTTTCATGAGCACAGTTGCTGTTTTTTTGAAATGAAAACCGGATCCAATGAAAAAGCTGCGGGCATCTGGGCTGTGGCAGCGGCCTATGTATCGTGGGGTCTTCTGCCTCTCTTCTGGAGGCTGCTGGATCAGATTCCGGCACAAAAGATAATTGCCCACAGGATTGTATGGTCATTTGCTTTTCTTTTTATCTTGGTTTTTTTTCAAGAACGGTGGCTTGAAATCAAGAAGATTTTTTCCTCAAAAAAGACCAGGACTACTCTATCACTCACTTCCCTGATCTTGGGTATGAACTGGTTTGTTTATATATGGGCTGTTAATTCAGGTCATGTGGTGGAGGCCAGTCTCGGTTATTTCATCAATCCTCTGGTAAGTGTTTTACTCGGAGTTTTGTTTCTTAAAGAAAAACTCAATTTCTGGCAGGAGATATCCGTATTTCTCGCTTTTATCGGAGTTTTATACAGAGCAGTGGATATTGGAAATATTCCCTGGATATCTCTTTCCCTTGCCCTGACTTTCGGATTTTATGGATTTTTCAAGAAAAAAGTCAATGCTGATTCAATCGCCGGATTGACAGCTGAAATGATTCTTCTTTTTCCTTTGGCATTTGTCTTTATCATCCTCATGAATATTAAAAATATGGGTGTTATAGGGAAGGTTTCGTTTCCACTATTTATGCTTCTTCTCTGTACGGGAATAGTGACATCACTCCCTCTTCTCTGTTTCAATTACGGAGTGAAAAAGATTGAGCTCAAGACCGTTGGATTTCTTCAGTATTTATCTCCGACGTTCCAATTTTTTCTGGGAGTGTTTGTCTTTAAGGAGGCGTTCACCTTAGACCATATGGTAAGTTTTGCGCTTATATGGGCGGCTCTTATTATCTATTCCATATCCCATACTTCCTTTATGCGTAAATACAATGAACCTGGAAGATGAATAGTTAATGTTTTTGTTAGTTTTTACTTTCATTTTAATCGCTATTTTTTTACCATAGAGGCGAGCTGATGTTAAATCCAGATATAGCTTATGCTACCTTGTCATCACGAGGAGCGCAGCGGCGTGGTGATCTCAATATGCTTCTTTTCATAATGAGATTGCTTCATCACTTTGTTCCTCGCAATGACACAGCAACCTCGACTTGTTCATCATCCAGGTTAATTGAATGGTTCCAAAGGAGGTCTTTAGGATGAGTTTTTTAAGGAAAAGACAGACTAAATGGGTGACCTGTTTTTCAGTCGCAGCTTTTCTATGTGCTGTTTTTGTTTTTTCATTTCAAGGAAAGGATGAAAAACAAGGATATATTTCTGATTTTCAGGGATGCACCAGCATAATGGTGGGGCGCCAGGCTACCACTGACGGGTCAGTCATAACCGCGCATTCATGTGACGGGAATTACAGGACATGGGTCAGAATCGAGCCGGGCGGATCTTATCCGGAGAGTGCGAAAACAAAAGTCTATCATGGACTGCTGCATACGGAAACACCGTGGGATAAAAGAGGAGTGATAGAGCAGGGAGAGATCCCTCAGGTAAAAAAGACCTACGCTTTTTTAAATACAGCTTACCCGTGTATGAATGAGAAACAGCTTGCTATAGGGGAGACCACTATCGGAGGACGGAGGGAGCTGAGAAATAATGAAGGGATGTTTTATATAGAAGAACTGCAGCGTATTGCTTTGCAGCGGTGTACTACTGCCAGGGAGGCTATCAAACTCGTCGGTGAACTTGTTAAAAAATACGGATACTGCGACAGGGGAGAATGCCTGACGTTTGCTGATCCGAAAGAGGTCTGGCATTTTGAAATTTTCGGAGCAGGGCCTCTTGAGATAGGAGCTGTGTGGGCTGCTGTGCGCATCCCTGATGACCATGTGGGGATCTCGGCAAATATTCCCAGAATAAGCGAGATTGACCTGGAAGATCCAGACCGCTTTATGGCATCTGATAATGTTTATACAGTGGCACAGGAGATGGGCTGGTGGGACCCAGAGAGCGGAAAGCCCTTCAAATTCTGGGAGGCGTACAGCGGAAGGAAGCCCTTTTCAACCAGGGAGTATTTTGTTTTAAGTACAGTAGCACCCTCCCTTGATCTCAGTCTGGATTTAGAGGAGCTGCCCTTCTCAGTAAAGCCTGAAAAAAAGCTGTCAGTCAGGGATGTGATGGCTTTTTACAGACAGACCTATAAAGGGACGGAACTGGATAAGACCAGAAATCTGATGGTAAAAAAAAGAAGAAGCGAGGAGATGATATTAAGCCCGGTTGTCAATCCCTGGCTGTCCTGGGATCTGATCACCCTGCTCAATACTATCAAGCCGGGGATAGTCGAGCCTGCCAGAACCATTGCGATTTCCGGGTGTTCCTATTCTGAAGTGATCCAGTGCCGGGATTGGCTTCCTGACGAAGTGGGAGGGATTGCCTGGTTTTCATTTGACAATCCGGGACAAAGCCCCAGAATCCCTATATTTGCAGGCGTCAAAGAGCTTCCCCAGAGTTTTGAGATTTGTGCTCAGCATAGATTCAGGAGAGATTCTGCCTGCTGGGCTTTCAGAAGAGCCAACCGTCTGGCCCAGGTGAGGTGGGGCGATTCTAGAGAGTCCATTGAAGAAGCTGTCTCTGAATTTGAGGAGAAAGCCTTTACAGACCTTCCAATGATTGAAAGCAGAGTCAAGGAATTTTATGAAGGCGGTGGCTCAGAGAAAAATGTGGAGGAGATGAAAGAATATTTAACAAAATATACCAATGATTTTGCCCGTGCGGCCATGCATAAATACTGGGAATTGGGCGATGTGTTTTGGGGTATGTTCGGCAGAGGATTTTAATAGCAGGAGTCTTGTTTCCACCAGGAATCCACGATTTCCAGATTTCCCTCTTTATCCTTGAACAAGAATTTGGTCCCATGTTTGGGACTCATCTTGAAGCCTTCATATATGACGATGAGCTGAAGATTCCCATCTTTTTCGAAATATTCTTTGGCTTTTTTTATTGCATCCTCTTCAGAGGGATAGGAATTTTCGTCATCCAGAATGAGAGTGTCTTCATAGGAATAATCTGTTTTGGCTTTATGCCCTTCGATGAAATACTTGGTTTTCATTCTTTTCTCCTCTGGTGAAAGTCATTTTTTAACCTGACCTATTCATAAAAAAACGGCGATGAGCATTTTTTTGTTTTGGTATCAAGGAACTGCATACTTTTAAAAAAAATGACAACTGAAATATTTTTGTTTGTTTTTACTTTCATTTTAATCGCCATTTTTTTACCTTTCAGGCAAGCCGATCTCACTGCATCTGCTTTGTTACAGGGTACTCGCGCTGAAGGACCACAGCTTCGCACCCTGTGCCTCGCATCTGCAGCAACCTCGACTTGTGAATAATCCAGGTTAGTATTAACTGGAAATATATTTTAGTGGAATCATTCAATAAAGTAAATTATTTAATGTATTTTTTATAAAAATGAACACCGCCGTTTTTTTATAAATAGGGCATGTTAAAATAATATTGCATATTGCTGGAAAAAAATGAATAATAAATGAACCGTCATTTTTTTATAAATAGGTCAGGCTGGTATAAAGCGAATTTTAGAGAATAATAAAAGGAGCAGAGAATGAACTTTTACATCATTGTCATTCTGATTTATTTAATTGCCTTGACTGTTATGAATTTTTGGAAGTCTAGAAAAGTCAAGGACAAGGACGATATGATGGTTGCAGGAAGGTCCATTCCCATGACCAAGATGGTTTTCACTCTGATCTGCACATGGATAGGTTCAGGCACATTTATTGCCGGTGCAGAATTTGCCGCTAAAGCAGGCTGGAGTGCCTTATGGCAGCCTGCAGGTGCCTGGATCGGAATCATTATCATTTATTTTCTGGCTGCTAAAATCCGTACTTTCGGCCAGTACACTGTGGGAGATATACTGGAATTAAGATATGGACCGGTGGCCAGAATTTTTGGTGCCATAGCTATTATCATCAGCTTCACCATTATTGTGAGTTATCAGTTCAAAGCCGGTGGATACATACTCAATGCCATATCTGACGGAGCGATTGCTGTGGACCAGGGAATGTTCATGGCAGCGGTATTTGTGATCTTGTTTACGACCATAGGAGGGATGGTCGCTGTTGCAAACACAGACCTTCCTAATGGAATTGTGATACTGGTTTCCACTGTTCTTTCAACACCCCTTGTATTGATTGCTGCAGGAGGCTGGCATAAGATAAAAGCAGTCCTCCCTGCTTCTCATTTTCAGGTATTCAGTGAACAATTCGGCGGAATACCTTATCTAAAAATTCCGGCTATAGGGCTCTCGGGAATGCTTCTTTTATTGGGAGTTCAGAGTATGTACCAGAAATTTTACAGCGCGAAAACCCCCCAGGAGGCCCGGAAAGCGACCGGAATATGGGTGATCGGCACTATGTTCATAGAATCCGTGGTTGTGATTATGGCTGTTTTTGCGGCGTCCTATTTTTGGACTGACCTGCAGTCAGGAGCTATGGACCATGCCGCGGTCATTATTCAGGCTGCCAAGCAGATGATTCCTCTTCCGGTGGGTGTGCTGCTCCTGGGTGCGGCTACTGCGGTCGTGATTTCTACGGGAATGAACTACCTGTTATCACCGACGACCACCATGATCCATGATATTTATACCCGGTTTATTAAAAAAGAGGATAATTCGGAGGATAAGGAAAAAGACGGGAAGCGCCTTGTGGTTCTGCAGAAAATCTTGATCATTATTGTTGGGGTCGTTGCTTTCCTGATAGCATGGAAGATGCAGTCGGTTCTGGAGAGTGCGTATTTTGCCTATACGATATATGGAGTAGCCATAACTCCTGCTCTTCTTGGTGCTCTGGTTTCGAAAAGAGTCACAAAGACCGCTGGTCTGGTCTCTATCATAAGCGGGACTGTATTGGTATTGTTCTTGAAATTTGCCGGAAATATATGGCCTTCCATAATGGTTCCAGTGGGAGACCCGAATGGTGATCCCTTCGGAATACCCATTATTTATCCAGGGCTGGCTGTGGTGCTTATCACTTTGATAGGGATATCTTTTTTCACAAAACCTCCTTCAAAAGAGGTAATTGACAAGATTTTTCCCAAAAAGAAAAAAGGAAAGAAATAAAGGATAATATGTGACATGCTGATTCTTAACCAGAAAGACTTATTGAGAGCTGTGTCCCGGGAAGACACAGTGGATTGTGTGGAAAAAGCGGTGCTGGTGTATGAAGATAAAAACTTTCATATGCCTGACAGGATGTGTGTAGAATACGGCAAGAACAGCCTTTTGTTAATGCCTTGTTTCACGAAGAAAAGCATGGGCACAAAGCTGGTTTCACTGTTTCCTGAAAATGAAAGAAAGAATATGCCGGTTCTTTTTGGAGTGATGGTTCTCAATGACGGGGAGACTGGAAAGCCGCTGGCAGTGCTTAACGGTTCTGCTTTAACCGCTTTAAGAACCGGAGCTGTCGGAGGTGCGGGAATCCGCCACATGACTTCAAAAAAGGTCAAAACTCTAGGCATTGTGGGAGCCGGCGTTCAGGGATTTCATCAGGCCGTTACCGCATGCACTCAAAGGCAGTTCGAAACGGTTTATGTGTATGACAAATTTTCTGAAAAAGCGTATCAATTGTGTAAAAAATTATCAGAGGCCCTTAAGGACCAGACTGTTATAGAGGCGAAAAGCTCTGAAGAATTATTGGCCGATTCAGATGTCTTAATCACAGCAACCACATCTTCGGAGCCTGTGCTCCCTGATGAAGCGAAGCTTTTTTTAGGAAAGCATGTTGTAGGTATAGGTTCTTATAAACCGGATATGAGAGAGTTTCCAAAAGCCCTCTATACCCATGTCCGGACAATGGCTGTGGATACGGAGTATGCCCTTGTTGAGTCTGGAGATGTTAAAGTGCCCCTGGAAAAGGGTTGGATCCGGAAAGATCAGATTGTCACCCTGGGTAAAATCATATCCGGGAAGGTCTCAATAACTCCCGGGGGGGAAGAAACAACAGTTTTTAAGTCAGTGGGCATGGCTCTTTTTGACCTTATGGTATCTGGGTTTATTTACAAAAGAGCAGTGGAAAAGGGAATAGGAAGGGAAGTCGTTTTTTAATAGAGACAGGAACACATGAATACTGAATGGAGGCCTCCTGCGGGCTGGGGAGCCATTGAAACTCTGGATGCCCATACCGCAGGTGAACCGTTAAGACTTATCACAAAGGGACTGCCTCCTATCCCTGGTGATACCATTCTCAAAAAGCGCCAGTTTTTTCGTAATAACTTTGACTTCATACGGACCGGATTGATGTGGGAACCGCGTGGACATGCAGACATGTACGGGGCTGTTCTCACGGAACCCGTGAGTGAAGAAGGGGATTTCGGTGTGTTTTTTCTTCACAATGAAGGATACTCCACCATGTGCGGCCATGCTGTCATTGCTCTGGCTAAAATAATCCTGGATACAGGGATGGTCAAAAAAGAAGGAAAAAATCCTGAAATCAAAATGGATACGCCCGCTGGCTTGGTAAAGGCCGTGGCTTATAGAGAAGAGGGGAGAGTGACACAAGTTTCTTTTTTAAATGTCCCTTCTTTTGTTTATTTAAAAGAACAGAAGATACAGATCCCGGATATCGGAGGGATTCATTATGATATTGCCTTCGGAGGAGCTTTTTATGCTTTTTGTAAGGCTGATGAGTTGAATGTCTCTTTGAAGCCGGAACACTATGCCCGCTTGATTCATCTGGGCCGGTCCATAAAGAAAGCGGTTCAAAATTCCGTGGATATCTCACATCCTCTGGAAGAAGAACTCGGGTTTCTTTACGGGACCATTATCACAGGTCCTCCTGAAAAGCCTTGCAATCACAGCCGGAACGTGTGTGTGTTTGCAGACGGAGAAGTGGACAGGTCACCTACAGGTACCGGAGTGAGTGCCAGAGCTGCGCTTCATTATTCAAGAGGGGAACTCAAAAAGGGAGAGACCCTGGTTATAGAAAGCCTCATTGGGACAGAGTTTAAGGTGAGTGTGAAGGAAGTGACAACGTTCGGCCCTTATAAGGCGGTCATTCCTAAAGTCACGGGAAGCGCCTCTATCACAGGGACAAGCAGGTTCTATTTTGACCCTGAAGATCCTCTGAAAAAAGGATTCATCCTCAGATAATCTTTAAGTTCAGTTTTTTATCCTGAACTATTCATAAAAAAAGGGTGGTGTTCATTTTTCTCGGCGCTTGCGTAACTCCCCCCTCCGTGGGTCAGACATATTCAGCGTCCGGCTCCGCTGGATTCCCTCTCTATGGGGAATCGGAAAACAGTGGTTGTGGAATATTTGTCTCCTGGTTTGAGAATGGTTGACGGGAATTCCGGATGATTGGGAGAATCCGGAAAATGCTGGGGCTCAAGGCAGAACCCATAGTGCTGCTCATAGATTTTTCCTGACTTTCCTTTGATGGTTCCGTCAAGGAAATTACCTGAATAGAACTGGATTCCAGGTTCTGTGGTATAGATTTCAATGACCCGTCCGCTTTCTGGTTCAAAGACCCTGGCAGCCAGTCTCAGAGTGACTTGCCCGCCGTTAAGAACAAAATTGTGGTCATATCCCCCGGGGACCTGACCTATGCGCCTTCCAATAGCTGTAGGTGATGTGAAATCCATAGGGGTGCCCTTGACAGGAAGGATCTCACCCGTAGGTATAAGTTCCCCGTCAACAGGAGTGTATTTATCAGCGTTTATAAAGAGCTCATGGCCAAGGATGTCGCCGTTTCCCTGCCCCTTGAGATTAAAATAACTGTGATGAGTCAGGTTGACAGGAGTAGCTTGGTCTGTTTCAGCTTCATAATCTATCCGGAGTTCATTGTTTTGAGTCAGGGTATAGGTCACGGCACAGGAGAGGTTTCCAGGATATCCTTCCTCGCCGTCAGGACTTAAATAACGGAAGGTGATGCCGGCTGAGTCGTCTTTTTTAAAGGTCTCCGCATTCCAGACTCTTTTATCAAATCCTTTGATTCCTCCATGGAGATGATTGTTGTTGTTGTTTTTCGCCAAATAGTATTCTTTCCCGTTAAGAGTGAATGCCGCCCCTTTTATACGGTTGGCATAACGGCCTACTGTGGCTCCGAAGTAAGGGGTCTCTTCCAGATATCCTTTTAAATCATCATAACCCAGAGTGATATCAGCAAACTCACCGTTTTTATCAGGGACTTCAAGAGAGACCAGAATAGCCCCATAGTTCGTGAGAGCAGCTTTCATTCCTTCAGGGTTTTTGAGTATATACAGATCGATTTTTTGGCCGTCCGGGAGACTGCCGAAGTCTTTTTTTTCAATCGTCATTTTGGTTTTTCCTTTCTCCAAAGCTTCTTTAGCCTTGTTTTCCGGTTTTCCTTTACATGCTGAAAAAATCAATAAGCATGATAAAACAAAAACAGAAAAAGGTGCTGTGACATTCTTTTTTTTCATGGGTCACTCCTCAATATAAAAAGCCTGAACCATTCATAAAAAAATGGCGGTGTTCCTTCTTTTACCATAGAAGCAACAGGAAAGGTATTGTTAGTAAAAGTTTAAAACAAAATCATATTTTTCGCAACAACAGGTAAGTGGCACAGACCGTACCTTGTTCAGACCGCAGAAAGGAATTTTAAAATGGTAAAAAAAGGACGATTAAAATGAAATACCTAACCAGGGAAAGAGATACTATCGTCATTCTTGAAATAATCTTGCATATCGCAGGAACAAAATGAATAATAAATACATCGCCATTTTTTTATGAATAGGTCAGGATAATAATGAAAAATATGAATTATGATTCCATATGGATGAGGAGGAAAAGTGTCTGATAAAAAAATATTTAGTTTTGTTATGATCTTTTTGTTTGGTTTGATTTCATTGCTTCATGCTTGGGAAACGCCCCAGGACCCTTTCAATCAGGAGCTTCTCAAGTGTTTCCAGTACCGGAATATCGGACCTTTCCGAAGCGGAGCCTGGATCACTGATTTTGCGGTTCCTGAGTCGCCTGAGAAAGAACATCTGTACACTTTTTATGTTGCGGGAAGAAATGGAGGGCTCTGGAAAACGACCAATAACGGCACGACTTTTAAGCCTATTTTTGATGACCAGGATATCTTTTCCATAGGGGATATTGCCTTGGCTCCGTCAGAACCTCAGATAGTATGGGTTGGAACCGGAGAACATGCTACTGCAAGAAGTTCCTATTGGGGAGACGGCGTTTATAAGTCGGAGGATGGAGGAGAAACCTGGGAGCACATGGGGCTCGAAGAGACTCATCATATAGGAAGAGTAGTGATTCATCCTAAGGATCCTGATATTGTCTACATCGCTGCAATGGGCCACCTGTTTTCTCCGAATAAGGAAAGGGGTGTTTATAAAACAGAAGACGGAGGAGAGACCTGGGAGAAAGTCCTTTACATAAATGAAAGAGTGGGCGTGATCGACCTGGCTATAAACAGGGAAAACCCGGATGTTCTGTATGCTGCGGCTTATCAAAAGGATAGGTTTCCCTGGCATTTTGAAGCAGGAGGCGAGGAAAGCGGAATATACAAGACAGAAGATGCGGGAAAATCCTGGAAAAAACTTTCCAAAGGTCTTCCGAAAGGTAAAATCGGGAGGATAGGGCTTGACATTTACAGAAGCAATCCTGATATCATCTATGCTGTGGTGGAGAACATAAATACGCGTCCTCCCACAGAGGAAGAAGCCCGAAGGGACAGAGAAAGAGGCATTGAACCCGGGGAGAGAGAAATCGGGGGAGAGGTCTACAGAAGCGAAGATGCCGGGGAAAGCTGGGAAAAAATGAATTCCATAAAGGATAATGTGGGGGGCAAGGCTGCTTATTCATTCAATCAGATAAGGGTGGATCCGAATAACGACCAGAAGATCTATGTGACAACCATTTGCCTTGCCAGTTCTGATGACGGCGGCAGAACATGGCATGATATTAACTGGCCTCCGAGAAAGACATTTTCTTCTGCGTTTGGTGATGTGCGGACTTTGTGGATAGATCCTGAGAATTCCGAACGTTTGATGATGGGAAGTGACGGAGGGGTGTTCGTATCCTATGACGGCGGCAGGACCTGTGACTTCTATGATAATCTTCCTATGGCCCAGTATTATGATATATGTGTTGATATGGAAGATCCCTACAATGTTTACGGGGGGCTGCAGTGTCATGATTCCTGGAAAATCCCGATCAGCAGTTGGTCAGGGGAAGTGAGCCTTGAAGATATGATTCCACTGGGGCTCGGGGACGGGATGTACAATGCGGTATCTCCGGAAGACAGCCGCTGGGTCTATAACGACATCCAGTTCGGAGGGCACCAGAGAATAGACCAGAAACTGGGAATAAGGACTGATATCGAGCCAAGAAGAGAAGATGGGAAACCTCCCTACAGGTTTAACTGGTGTCCCCCTCTTGAAATTTCCCCCCATAACAGCGATGTGATATACGCAGGAACCCAGATGCTTTTGCGCTCCATGCACAGGGGCGAGAACTGGCAGGAGATAAGTCCTGACCTGACCACAAATGACGCTGTGAAAATTGCAGGAAAGGGGCATATTCAGTACTGCACCATAACCGCCATATCCGAATCACCGGCAACACCCGGATTGATTTGGGTGGGTACAGACGACGGGAAGGTGTGGGTGACTCAAAACAGCGGCGCTGACTGGAATGATCTGACTCAGAACCTTGTCGGTATCGGGGCTCCGGAGAACTACTGGGTAAGCCGTGTTTTTGCATCTCACCATAAGGCGGGAAGAGCTTATGTTTCAAAAACAGGATTCAGAAGAGATGATTTTAGAAGTTTTTTATACAGAACAGATGATTTCGGCCGTTCCTGGACCGATATCTCGAACAACTTACCGGATAAACCCGTAAATGTGGTGTTTGAAGACAGAAAAAATCCGGATCTCCTTTTTGTGGGTAATGACAAGGGGATCTATGTGAGCATAGACCGCGGAAAGAAATGGGTCTATATGAGGAATAATTTGCCCACCATTGCGGTTACAGATTTGCTTGTTCATCCCAGAGAAAACGATTTGGTGGCAGGGACTTATGGAAGGGGGATCTTTATTGCTGATATATCCCCTCTTCAGGAGCTCAACCAAGATATCCTGCAAAAAGAGGCCCATCTTTTTTCTGTGGAGCCTGCTGTGCAGAGGGTGACTAGGTCATGGGGAGCTTACCAGCTTTACGGAGACCGGCATCATTCCACACCTAACGAACCGGATGTGATGACTCTTTATTATTATCTGAAAAATCAAGCAGCTCACAAAGTCGACATCAAAATCACTGACCTTACAGGGAATCTGTTGTGTAATCTTGAGGGAAGTTCGAAACCCGGGATAAACAAGGTAGAGTGGGATATGAGGTCAATGCCTTCAGATGAACAGAGGGCCGGGATGGGGAGATGGGCTCGCGGAGAACTCCAGGATCCGGGGGAATACCTCGTCGTGATGGAGATAGGTGATAAGAGATTCGAAAGGAGAGCTATTATTGAGAAACGCATAGGATGGGAAATAGGCCCTCATACCAGTCATATTAAATAGAAGGATCAGTTGGGTTTATTTCTCAAATCCGAAGAGGCCGTCAATAGGAACGGATATCATCTTGGCGATACCTGTTTCTTTATGATAGCCGGTGACATCTTTCAGTACTTCATCTATTTTTGTGATCATGTCTTTTTTTATGACCATCAGTATGGTTTTATTTGTAGGGCTGCTTCCGGAGAAAAAGTCCCTCAGTCCGGCAAAAATAGGTATATCATGACTGACAATATGGCCCATTCCTACAGAGTCGAGAATCGTGGCTCCGGGAACTCCGATTTCCAGAAAAGCAGAAAGAAGGTCATCCAGGTATTCAATTTTATTAAGGAAAATGATGATAAGCTTCATTTTAAAGTTCCCTTGCTCAACTGAAATGAATGTTTTCATACTCTGTGAAGATATCTATCACATTTTGGCTGTTTTTGCATTTCATTAACTTTTTTATGAGTTTTTTATCATGTAAGATACGGGAGAGCCTGGCCAGAAAAGTGAGCTGGGTGCTGATCTTTTTTTCAGGGCAGAGAAGGAGAAACACCAGGTAGACAGGCTTCCCATCCAGTGCATCAAAGCTCTCGCTTTTTTCTGTGATTCCAAAAGCAAAGTACACTTTCTGGATTTTATTAGATCGGGCATGAGGAATCGCCACATGGTTTCCGATGGCAGTGCTCTCGAGCTTTTCCCGGTCAATGAGATTTTGAAGGATCTCTTGTCTGTCAATTTCAGGGTATTTATCGGTTATCAGGTCCAAGAGTTCCTCTATGACCTCATATTTTTTTTCTTTGAGAAGAGGGATTTTTATACAGTCTTTATCCAAAAATTGGGAGATACGCATTAAGGGCTCCTTTTGACATGGGTCTCACCTACTTTTTTTAAGCCGTATTTAAAGGCGATGGGGCCTATGATCTGGTTCATAATAATGGCTGCCACCAATATGGTCTGGACAGAAGGGCCGATCTCAGGAAACCGCCGGGTGACTTCAGTGAGCAGCCCTAAACTGACTCCAGCTTGAGTTATAAAGCCCAGCCACACATTTTTATATATTTTTGGCTTGTTTTTTGCAAGTTTGCCGCTTATAAAAGAGCCGACATAGATTGAGACAAGGCGGACTGAGAAAACAGCCAATCCCAGAAACCACCCGGTGCGGAGAACATTCAAATTTATTGAAGCGCCGGTCATGGCAAAAAAAGCAATATAGATAGGAAGAGAGATCCGGTCCATTCTTTCAAGAAAGTTATCTCCGTGTTTTGAAAAGTTCTGCACAGTAAAGCCGGCTGCCATACAGATGAGAAGCGGTTCCAGTTCCAGATTCATGTCAAAGACGCGGTGCAGATAATCTCCCAGAAGGTGTGAAAATTCGATCACAATAAATCCCATAGCAATGATGACCACTGGAAATTCCACATGAATTTTTTCTATGAGAAAAACAATGAGTTTTCCCAGTAAAAAGCCGAGCAGAAAAGCAACTGTGATTTGAAAAAGGAGGGAGAATATCAAAACAAAATTCAATCCGCCTTTGCCCACAATAAAGAGTTGAACTAAAGAAATAACCACGGCAAACAGCATGATGATAAAGACATCCATTGCCACGGATACGCTGAGAACAATATCCGTGTAACGCCCTTTGGCTTTTGTCTCACTGATAATGGCAATAGCCGAAGAAGGCGAGCGGGCCACAGCAATGGTGCCGAAAATAGCTGAGACAGCAAGCCTTAAGATCAAGCTGAAATCGTTCATGAAAGGCATTGCGCCGGACAGCAAAAACACAATAAGGGTCGTTCCGATAAAGACTACTGTTGTCACTCCGGATACATAGTAAACAATGGATTTAAGCACTTTTCGTAAATTGGATGTTCGAAGTTCTCCTCCCGCACAGAAGGCAATAAAAGCAAGGGCTAATTTGTTGATAAAGGCAAGGCTGTAAACTTCTTGAAGCGAGTACAAATTCAGGAAAAAAGGACCCATAAACAATCCCGCCAGAATATACCCTACAATCCGGGGGAGGCCGGTTTTCTCTAAAAGAGAGCCAAAGCAGTAGGCAGCCAAAAGGATAAGTCCCAGAATAAGAGCAGGGCACTTTTTCTGGGAATCGCCCAGATCAAAGTGAATAAGCAGAATCACAGTAGTTATGATGAGAATGAGTCCTAATATTCTGTTTGTCATTTGTTTTTTTTGGTTATATCCGGCTGTTCTCGGAAATCAATGGGGTTAGGATCTTCAAGCAGGGAAAGAATGAGCTTTGGGCTTATGAACTCGTTTAAGATCATGGATATAATGACCACCGTGACCATATAATCCGATAAAGATGGATAGAAAAGCGAGAAGCTGATAATTATGGCTATGGCAAACCCCCCTTCTGATAAAAGACCCAGCCCGGTATTCCACGGGACATGAAAGTCGGATTTGAAGGATCGTGTGGCTGCAAATACGCCTGCCAACTTTGCCAGAAGCCTGGATAAAAAGTAAAATCCAGTGATGATGAGAATGAAGTTGGAATCAAGTTTCCATCCGGCTCCTATGATCACCAGCATAATGATATAGATAGATCTTTCGGAATAGGCCATCATTTCAAGTGCTCTCAGCCGGTGCCGGCATAAATTGGCTGTTATCAATCCGCATATGAAACCGATGAGAAGAGGTGAATTGTTGGTTTTCATGGCCAGCCCCCCCCCAAATAACACAGTGCCTAGAATGAAAACGATGAATTCCTGCTGAGAGAATTTGACTCTACTCAAGATGATAAATATAAGGGCTGTGATTATTCCTATGGTTACAGCCAGAAGAAGCCACTTTAAAGAATGCATTAAATTGAATTTTATGTTCCCTGACAGCGGAAAGATAAAAAAAGTCAACGCGAAAAGAGCCAGGGCAAAAATACCGTCTATACCTGCAATATAGTGGAGGAGAGAGAACAATTTTCGGTTTTTGAATCTATAGTTGTTGCTTACAATCGCAAGGGCGGATTGAGCTGTACACACAGAAGCACTGCCCAGAGCGAAAGAAAGGATCAGAACAGTCCTCTCCGGAAGAGTGGAAAATGTCTTGAGTGAGAAAAAAATCACCGGTGTCACAGCGAGAAAAGTTAAGAAGGCTTGGATGGCTGAGATGGAGAAAAAGAGTTTTGGGAGATTCCTGAGGCTTTTAAAGTCAAACTGGAGCCCGAATAAAAATCCGATCCATGAAAGACCAAAAAAAAGGAAAGGCTCTAAACTGGTCAGGATTTCCGGATCAATCATATTAAGCCCCATTTTGCCTAAAAATACCCCAATGAATATGTACTCCGTACCGGTGAATATGATGTTTCTAAAACCGAGAGGAAGCTTTCGGTTGAGAAAGGTAAGACGGGAGCCTATAAGGGCAATGATAGTGATGGTGATAATGGTGATAAGCAGCTTCATTGAATCCGGATCGATTTTATTATCAATGATTTTTATCTTTCAGGCAAGCTGAAATGAAATTTAGGTGCGGCTTGTGCTTCCTTCAGATTTTTTTACGACATCCTTCTTCGTTTTTCTCGGCAGTTCCGTAACAATGAAATATTTTGTTTTTCAATGGATTTGATGATATAAAAGGTATCTGGAATTTCCATAATAAATGAACCGGGGAGAGGATATGAAAAAAACGAGATATGCATTTGGTATTGTTTCCATGCTGCTTATTTTCACGGCTGCCCTATGTAAAAAGGGGGAACAGATCTCAGCGGTCAGAATCCCTCCTGTTGATGTTAAAAATGATCACTATATAAGCAACCGGGAGCCTTTACTTCGAACGCCTTTTATCAAACTGCCCGTGGGCCTGGTCAAGCCCAAAGGATGGCTGCTGCGGCAGCTTCAACTCCAGGCGGATGGATTCCATGGACACCTTGACGAAATAAGCGAGTTCCTTAAAAAAGAAAACAACGCATGGCTCAATCCTGACGGAAAAGGTGAAAGGGGATGGGAAGAAGAACCCTACTGGCTTAAAGGATTCAGCAACTGTGGTTATCTTCTCGGTGATGAGAGAATGATCAAGGAGTCACTTGTATGGATCGAGGGAGCTCTAAGAAGCCGGCAGCCGGACGGTTGGTTTGGACCGGCTTTTAGAAGCGGAGGAGCAGCTACAAAACTCAAAGGGCGAACGGATTTGTGGCCCAATATGATCATGCTGTTCTGCCTTCAGGATTACTACGAATACACAGGCAGTAAAGACAAACAGGTTATTTCATTAATGACAGATTATTTTAAATACCTGTCCGGAATATCTGATGAGGATTTTCTGAAGGGTTACTGGCCCAGAATGAGGGCAGGGGATATGCTGTTCAGTGTGATCTGGCTGTACAACCGTACAGGGGAGAAATGGCTTGTTGATTTTGCCCGAAAAGTCCATCGAAATACCGCCGGATGGGAAAAGGATGTCATCAGCTGGCATAACGTAAACATTTCCCAGGGATTCGGAGAACCGGCAACATTTTATCAGGTCTCTAAGGATGAGGAGCACCTCAATGCCGCTGAAAGAAACTGGCAGAAAGTCAAAGATCTCTACGGACAGGTTCCGGGTGGAATGTTCGGAGGAGATGAAAACTGCAGAGAGGGGTATTCAGGTCCCAGACAGGCCGTAGAGACCTGCGGCATGGTAGAGATGATGCTTTCAGAAGAGACCCTTCTTATGATATCTGGGGATACCCGATGGGCAGACCGCTGTGAGGATGTGGCATTCAATTCATATCCGGCATCCATGACCGCTGATTTAAAAGCGCTCCGTTATTTGACAGCTCCTAACATGGTTCTCTCAGACAGCCAAAGCAAGTCGCCCGGTCTTCAGAACGGAGGGCCTATGCTTTGGATGAATCCGCACAGGCACCGCTGCTGTCAGCACAATTCAGGTCACGGTTGGCCCTATTTCACAGAGCATCTCTGGGCCGCTACCCATGATAACGGGCTGGGTGCTGTGATATATGCTCCTTCAGAGGTCACGGCTGAAGTGGGAGAGGGGACTAAAGTAACAGTTTCAGAAACAACGTATTATCCATTTGATGAGAACATAGAGTTCGTGATTTCAACCCCGGAAAAAGTGGGATTTCCTCTTTATTTAAGAATTCCGGGATGGTGCCGGGAGGCTGAACTTGAGATAAACGGAAAAGCCCGAAATGTGAGTATAACTCCGGGCTCCTTTTTGTGCATCAGCCGAAAGTGGCGGAACGGAGATAAAGTGAACCTTAAATTGATTATGAATGTGAGCATCACCCATTGGACCAAGAATCTAAATTGTGTGTCCATAAACCGGGGTCCTCTGACCTATTCGCTTAAAATCGGTGAGAAATATGTCCGCCATGGAGGGACAGACAGATGGCCGGCCTGGGAGATTTATCCAACTTCGGACTGGAACTACGGGATACTTTTAAAAGGCGGTGTGCCCGCCCAGGGCGTAGAGGTTGTGGATCAGCCTTGGCCCGAAGATGACCAGCCTTTTAAAGCGGATTCAGCCCCTATAGAAATCAAGCTCAAGGTCAGGAAAATACCGGAATGGCAGCTCGATGATTTAGGATTGGCAGGCGAAATCCAGCAGAGTCCCGCACAAACGGATCAGCCTGTGGAGACTGTTACATTGATTCCCATGGGATGCGCCCGGCTTCGAATATCTGCCTTTCCTTTCGTACTGTCTGATGGTTCGGGATACAAATGGGAGAAACCGGAGAAAGGGGATGAGTCATAATTCTTTTCTTGCTTTTGACATAGGAGCTGAAAGCGGAAGAGCCCTTCTGGGTACACTGAAAAAAAATGAAATCCAGGTCCAGGAGGTCTATCGATTTAATAACAGGATGATTTCCAAAGGAGGCCATGTTTATTGGGATGTTCACTATCTTTTCCAAGAGATAAAAAAGGGCATAAGCAAAGGCGCCAATGCCAGCAAAAGCTCTGTCTGCAGTATTGGAATTGATACATGGGGAGTGGATTTTGGCCTGTTCGATAAAGAAGACCATCTTATTTCACTTCCTTTTGCCTACAGGGACACGCGCAATAAGAAAGCCATGATAGAATTCTTGGGAAAAATTCCCCCAAGAGAGGTCTATGATCTCACCGGGACCCAGTTTCTTCAGTTCAATTCATTGTTTCAGCTTTACGCTCTCAGGACTCAAAACCCTGAATTCATAACGAGAGGCAAGAATCTTCTCTTTATGCCGGATATCTTTAATTATTTTCTCACAGGGGAGATGGTCACTGAGTTTTCCTATGCCACCACGTCACAGCTTTTCAATCCCTGCAAAGACGAGTGGGAGGAGAGGCTTTTTAAGATTCTGGATGTGCCTGTATCCCTGATGCAGGATGTAGAAACGGCTGGACAGACTATCGGCCTGCTGAAAAAATCTGTGGCAGAGCAGACAGGAATAGCGTCTGTTCCTGTAGTGCTCACAGCCACACACGATACAGCCTCGGCCGTGGCTGCTGTGCCGGCCCAGGGAAAGGAATGGGCTTTTATAAGCTCAGGCACCTGGTCCATAATGGGCATTGAATTAGACTCTCCCCTTATCAATGAGGAAAGTTTTATACTGAATTTCACAAATGAAGGAGGGATTGGACATAAGTTCAGATTATCCAAAAACATTACAGGATTATGGCTGCTTCAGGAATGCAGAAAAAAATGGAGGGGGCGCAGTAATATTGAATACGGTGAATTAATGCGAACAGTGAGTTCGGCGAAACCTTTCCGGTCTCTTATTGATCCTGACTGTCATTTGTTTTTAAAGCCGGCGGATATGACAGAAGCCATAAGGGAATTCTGTCAGAAAACCGGACAGCCCTGTCCGGAGACTATTTCTGAGTTCGTGAGGTGTGTTCTGGAAAGCCTCGCATTCAAATACAAGTGTGTTTTTGATGAGCTTTGTTCTCTCTGCAGCAGGCGTATCAGCAAAGTCCACATCATTGGGGGCGGTTCCCGCAACAGGGTCCTCTGCCAGTATACGGCTGACGCACTGGGACTTCCGGTTGTTGCCGGTCCTGCTGAAGCTACGGCTGTGGGCAACATAATGATACAGACTCTGTCCGTTGACAAGGTGGATTCTATAGAGAATGTGCGGAATATGATTTCAGCCTCTTTTGACCTTCGGATTTATGACCCGGCGGAGAGTGAGGAATGGGAGAGGCATTATAACCGTTTTAAAAGAGTATGCAGGGAGAGCCGTAAAGAGATAGAGGGTCTTGACTATAATCGATAGGAGATGGATATGAAGTTTCAAAAAATAGAAAAAGCCTATAATGAAGCCGTGGAAAAGTACAGGGATATTGGTTCGGATGCAGAAGAGGCTGTTGAAAAATTAAAGGATGTTTCCCTTTCGATTCACTGCTGGCAGGGAGATGATGTGGCCGGTTTTGAAAAACCCGGTTCCCACCTTACAGGAGGGGGCATTCAGGTCACAGGAAGTTATCCGGGAAGGGCAAGAACAGTGAAAGAGCTCCGTCAAGATTTGGAAAAAGTCTATTCTCTGTTACCCGGAAGTCACAGATTGAACCTTCATGCCATCTATGGGGAATTCGGGGACACATTCATAGACAGGGATAAGATAGAACCCGGACATTTTGGGGGATGGGTTCACTGGGCCAAAGATAAAGGGCTTAAACTGGACTTTAACTGCTCATGTTTCTCTCATCCTCTGGCTGATGCCGGTTTTACTCTGAGCAGTAAGGATAAAAACATACGTCTCTTCTGGATAGAACATGTAAAAAGATGCCGGCGGATCGGAGCCTTTATGGGCCGGGAACTTAAAAATGCCTGTGTCCATAATATATGGATTCCGGACGGGTCCAAGGACATTCCTGTGGATAGAAAAGGGCACAGAGACCTGCTCAAAGATTCCCTGGATGAAATATTCAGAGAGGGGTATCCGCAAAAAGAACTTAAAGACTCTCTGGAAAGCAAGCTTTTCGGAATCGGAAGCGAATCCTATGTGGTCGGGTCTCATGAGTTTTATCTGGGATATGCTTTGACAAAGAACAAGATGATATGCCTTGATACAGGGCATTTTCATCCTACAGAGAACATCGGAGATAAGATTTCGGCGGTGTTTCAGTTTTTAGATGGACTTCTGCTTCATGTCAGCCGCGGTGTCAGATGGGATAGTGATCATGTCGCTGTTTTAGATGACAGCACGCGAAACCTTTTTGAAGAAGTGGTTCGGGGCGGTTATCTGGACAGGGTGCATATCGCTCTTGATTTTTTCGATGCCAGCTTGAACCGCGTTGGAGCATGGGTCATCGGAGGCCGGGCTGTTTTAAAGGCAGTTCTGTCAGCTCTTCTCGAGCCCAGAGAAAGGCTTTTGGAAGTGGAAAATAAAGGTGATTATTTTTCCCGGCTGGCACTTCTCGAAGAGCTCAAGACCATGCCTATCGGGGCTGTGTGGGATTATTTTTGTCTTTTAATGGATGTTCCTCCCGGACAAGAATATATAAGGGAAATCATCCAGTATGATGCCGATATAAGCCGAAAAAGAGACTGAACCTTAAAGAAGCGGGAAAAGAGAAATTCAATAATTTATTGACATTTTATTCCTTATAAGAAAAAATCTAAAGAGCAAAACTTCACCGCTATGTTTGGAGGATTCCATGGATAAAAGGGGAAACAAGGAATTTGATTCTGGATTTATTCATAAATTTTTTAAATTATTTACGGATATCCGCCCCGGGGAAGCAGGTACAGCTTTACTGCTGACCTTGAATATTTATTTGATCCTGGGGGCGTATTACATCATAAAAATTGTGAGGGATTCATCCATCCTTACCGAGTGGGGACCTGAGACAAAAAGCTATCTTTACGGTGTTATTTCGATCCTGCTCATCTTTGTCATCAAGGCATTCAGTTATATTTCATCAAGAGTCCCACGCCAGAAGCTCATTGCCTGGGTCACTCTGTTTTTTATATCAAACCTAATTATATTTTCGGTGTTGAATCTTTTTGGAATTCCTTTCAGCACGATCAGTATCATCTTTTTCATATGGGCCAGCATTTTTAATGTTGTGGTCATAGCCCAGTTCTGGGGTTTTGCCAATGATATCTATACAGAAGGCGCCGGGAAGCGTCTTTTTCCCATCATTGCTTTTGGAGCCACTTTTGGTGCCTTCTCAGGCTCTTATATTTTTAAGCGCATCCAGAACTGGATGGGAATGTATCAGCTTCTTCTGGTATCCGCAGCTGTGCTGGGTATTTGCATTGTCCTTACCTATGTGATCCATAAAAGGGAAATCATGGGTAAAGTGGAAACAGGGACGGATACCCCTTTGAAAGAAATATCTACGGATAAAGAAAAACCTTTGAAAAAAGGGGGGGGATTTAAGCTGGTTTTTAAAAAGCGCTATCTCCTTTATATTGCCCTTTTTGTCCTTCTGCTGAATCTTATCAACACCAATGGAGGGTACATACTGGACCGCGTGATAAAAAACAGGGCCCTTGAGTCTGTTCAGGCAGGAACTGCAGGAGGGCTTTCGGTTGAGCAGATCATTGGAAGTTTTTATTCGGATTTTTATATTATCATGAACCTTTTGGCCATGTTTATCCAGCTGTTTTTGGTGTCCCGTATATTCAAGTGGTTTGGAATCAGAACAGCTGTGTTCATTCTTCCCTTTATTGCCCTGGGAGGGTATTTTTTTATCAGTATGGGAGCCTCCCTGCTCATTGTCAAGTGGATCAAAGCTGCAGAGAACGGGACAGATTACTCATTGATGAACACCACGCGGCACGCTCTCTTTCTTATTACTTCAAGGGAGGAAAAGTATAAGGCCAAAGCAGCTACAGACACCTTTTTTCACCGGGCCGGTGATGTCACTCACAGCTTGATTGTTTTCCTCTGGGCCCAATTTATCGTGGTCGAAACTTTTGCTAAATTTAATATCATCATGGCGTTAGTCTGGATCGTTCTGGGCTTCTTGATTGTGAGAGAACATAAAAAAATATCCCTGAAGGAGACGCAGCCTCAGCCAGCAGAATAAAAAGATATTGAGTGGAGAGAGATAAAATCATCTAAGGAACGATTTTGTGTGTTTCAATGAAGCGGATGATGATCATGACAGCTCCCAGCAGCATGAACGTAATGCTTATGGCTTTAGCCAGTGTCTTTTCTTCAATATGATTAACGAATCGTGCCATTAAGGTCCCTCCGAACACAGCGCTTATTCCGATGATGATTCCGGCAATGGGTTTGATGTTTCCATGAAGCGCAAAACCAACGGTTCCGGAGCTAGCGGTTATGGCCATAATAAGAACAGATGTTCCGATGGCCAGATGGAGAGGAAAATTAAGGACGAAAATAAGAAGCATCAATATAAAGCCTCCTCCTCCTGCGCCAAGAAGTCCGGTTAAAATGCCCACAACGAATCCCAAGCACAGAGAGGTGATGGTTTTCTGCGCCGGGGTTTTAAATTTCAGGACTTTATTGAATTTTACAGCTATGATTTCTCTGTTTATCCCTTTCTTCCATATTACGATCCCTAAGACAATCATATAGACCCCAAAGATCCTTGCCAATCCCAACTCCGGGATGCTGTCTGAAAACCTTGCACCCAGTTGAGCCCCCAGAACAGAACCGACAGCTATCCACAGTCCTGATTTTAAAGCAATATTACCGTGTTTATAATAGGAATAGGCTATGGCTGCAGGAGCTATGACGTCCACCATTAAGCTCGTTCCTATACAGTCATGGATCGGATAATTCAGCAGCATGTTGAGCAGAGGGACCACCACCATAACGCCTGAGGAACCTGTCAATCCTGTTAGTATTCCGGTGAAGATTCCGATAAGAATCATTGCCGCTATATTGATTGGAGTCATGATTTTAACTTTAAAGGCCAATATTATACCAGAAAAATCTGAGATAAGAAGCAGGGATAATTTATTTGACCTTAAGCATGGCCGCAGATTTTGCCGGGAGCGTTAACTCCAGAGTATTTTTTTTCAAACAGCACCATCAAACTGTGAAGGCTTGACTTCATTGGGATTTTGAAACGTATTGATTGCCATTGAGTTTGTTTTAGAGAGGAATAAAAAACAAGTAAAATGTTCACCAAATCTTTATGGACCTGACCTATTCATAAAAAAATGGCAATGATTGTTATTTTACCCTGCAGGCGAGCCGATCTCACAGCATCTGCATTGTTGCAGGGTATTTGCGGTGAAGGAGCACAGCTTCATACCCTGCGCCTCGCATCTGCAGCAACCTCGACTTGTTCATCATCCAGGTGGATTGATTTTTAATATATGGTAAAATCAAAAAGCCGCATGGAAAATGATGGAAATTTAAAGGAGCAGCCTAATGAAAAAGCATGTCTCTATGTTAATGATTTTAACCTTTGCAGGATTCGTTTTCATAAACAGTTCCTGCCAAAGCAGAGAAACCGGAGATTATTCCATAAAGCCGGTTCCTTTCACTCAGGTTCACATCAATGATGAGTTCTGGTCTTCCAGAATTGAGACCAACCGCCGTGTGACTATTCCGTATGCTTTTAGGCAGTGCGAAGAAACCGGACGCATTGACAACTTTAGAATAGCCGCTGGAATAAAGAGCGGTGGATTCCAGACCGTATATCCCTTTGACGATTCGGATGTGTATAAGGTAATGGAGGGTGCCTCTTATTCCCTTCAGGTGCATCCTGATCCTGAACTTGAAAAATATTTGGATGATTTGATATCCATAATCGGCAGAGCACAGGAAGAAGACGGTTATCTTTATACGGCAAGAACCATTAATTCTGAAACACCTGTACGCTGGTGCGAAGGAGACCGGTGGTCCAATCTTTATCTGGGGCACGAGCTTTACAATGCTGGGCATCTCTATGAAGCAGCTGTGGCTCATTTTAGAGCTACAGGAAAAAGGACGCTGCTGGATATCGCTTTGAAAAACGCAGATTTAGTGGCTGAAGTGTTTGGCCCTGATAAAAAAAGAGGAGCTCCGGGACACCAGGAGATAGAGATAGGCCTGGTCAAGCTGTACAGGGTAACCGGGGATGAAAAATATCTTGATTTAGCCAAATTCTTTCTGGATGAACGCGGGCACAGCGAACACCGGGAACTCTATGGAAGATATTCTCAGGATCACAAACCTGTGGTGGAACAGAAAGAGGCAGTGGGCCATGCGGTGAGGGCTGTTTATATGTATTCCGGGATGGCTGATGTGGCTTCTTTGACCGGGAATGTTGAGTACATAGAGGCGATTGACCGTATCTGGGAAGATGTGGTGTATAAAAAACTTTACATTACTGGAGGAATCGGGGCTACCGGAGCCGGCGAAGCCTTTGGAAAGGCCTATCAACTGCCTAACGCCACAGCCTATTCCGAGACCTGTGCATCCATAGGAAATGCGCTCTGGAACTTCCGGATGTTTCTCCTTCATGGGGAGGGAAAATATATAGATGTGCTGGAGAGAGTGCTTTATAACGGGCTCATTTCAGGCGTTTCTCTTGCGGGTGACCTTTTCTTTTATCAGAATGTTTTAGAATCTTTCGGTCAGCATGAGAGAAGTCCCTGGTTTTCCTGTGCCTGCTGTCCCAGTAATATATCAAGATTTATGCCTTCTGTCCCGGGATATGTGTTTGCTGCAGACAGAGATAGAATCTATGTCAATCTCTTTACTTCCTGTGAAGCCTGTGTGGAGATGAAAGATCAAACCATTAGAGTAGAGCAGGAGACCCGTTATCCATGGGAAGGGGATGTGACGATCACTGTTTTTCCTGAGAAGGAGGATAAATTTTCCGTGGGGATAAGGATTCCGGGTTGGGCACAGAACAAACCAGTACCCGGTGACCTGTACCACTTTTATAAGGAAAACGAAGAAAGAGTCTCTCTCAAATTAAACGGAGAAGAAAGGGCGCTTAAAACAGACAAAGGGTACGCCATTATAGAAAGAGTCTGGGAGAATGGAGATCAGATAGAGATCCACTTTCCCATGCCTGTAAGAAGAGTGTTAAGCCATGAAAAGGTTGGGAAGAATACAGGAAAAGTCAGCTTTCAAAGAGGCCCTATTGTTTTCTGTGCGGAATGGAAGGATAACAGCGGACAGGTCAGCAATCTTGTTTTACCTGATGATATGGAGCTCCGTTCAGCCTACAAACCTGACTTCTTTGACGGAATTTCTGTAATAGAAGCTGAGGCCCAGGGTCTTTATAAAGGCCCTAAAGGAGAGATTCTAAGCCGGAAACAAAATTTCACTGCTATCCCTTATTATTCCTGGGCTCACCGGGGAAAGGGGGAAATGATGGTCTGGCTGGCGCGCTTTCAAGAAAAAGCCCGGCCTGTGCATCAGCCTCCTGCGGCTGGAACACAGAAAAAAGATGATCCTTGGCGGTGAACACTAGATTATTTTATCTGCCAACTCACGCTGCAGCGCCTGACCCGTTGGAATCCCTCTTCGTCTTCAGAGGTGACATAGAGTTTGTTCTTTTTCCTGTTTTATTCATAACGCAGGGATTCTGCAGGATTGGATTGAGCTGCTTTTCGGGTTTGAAGGCTTACCGTGATCCAGGCCACAGCCAAAGCCGCAAGAGCTGATAGAAGAAAGATATCCGGAGTCACCTTAGCCCGGGAGGCAAAATTCTGCAGCCAGCTCCGCATCAGAAAATAACCGATGGGCCAGGCAATGATGTTCGCAGCCACCACCCACTTGGTAAACTCTTTGGACAACATAAGGATAATCCCAGAGACTGAGGCCCCTAATATTTTACGTATGCCGATCTCTTTGATCCTCTGTTTGGTGCTTAATGAAGAAAGTCCCCACAGACCCAGACAGGAGATAAAAATACCCAGATAAGTCAGGACGCTGATCATCTGACTGAGCCGCTCTTCTTTCTGATAAAATCTTTTAAAATCCTCATCCAGGAAAAAACATTCAAATGGATATTCAGGAAAAAGTTCAGTCCACTTGTTTTGTACAAAACCCATGGTTTCCTTTATGTCTCGAGTTTCCACGGTGAGAGTGAGATAGGCAGAATACAGGTCACTGGCTAAAAAATACCGGAGGATCAAGGGTTCGATAGGATGCTGAAGCCCCTGAAAATGGAAGTCCTTAACCACTCCGATTATGAGCTGGGGGTTTGGGCTGCCCCCAACAACCAGCTGTTTGTTTAAGGCTTCTTCTGGCGAAGCCCATCCCAGACTTTTTACTGCGGTCTCATTGATAAGAAGGGCATCGGACAAATCAGAGGATATGTTCTCATTCAGCATCCGGCCGGCGGCCAGTTCGATTTGATACTGGGAGAGAAAATTGGAATCCATTCCCAGAAAGTTGAGTTCCCGTTTGTGGCTCCAATCTTCATTTTGCTTCCGCAGGGACTCATGATACATGCTGCGGCCAGGGACAGATGTAGAAGCAGAGACCTGCTTGATGGAGGTGTGCTGAGTAAATTCATTTTTAAGAGCCAGCACTCGTTCTCCTGATAGAGGAGTCTTGCGGCCCCCTATGCGGAGCACGATGCGGTTCTCGGTTTCAAATCCGAAATTCTGCTGGTTTTTCATATAGGAAATCTGCTTATTCACCAGCAAGGCACAGATAATAAGCAGAGAGGCGATAGCAAACTGAAGGGTGATCAGGGCTTTTCGGAGTGTTAGACTTCCTGCACCTGATGGACGATTTCCCCTTATCACCTTTTCAGGCTCAAATCGGGACATAAAAAAAGCAGGGTAGGCGCCTGCGCCCAGACCAGCAATTAAAGTTAGTCCCGCCAGGAAAATAAAATAGACCGGTTTCATCATATCCTGGGTCTGGAGGGGGAGATTCACCAGATTTTTGTATGTGGGAATGAAAAGGATGGTGATGCCGATGGCGGCAACAAGAGCCATGAAGACGAGCAGGACCGACTCCGACGTAAACTGAAAAACAAGCTGCGACCTGGTTGCGCCCAAAACCTTGCGGATCCCCACCTCTACAGCCCGTTTGATGGACCGGGCTGTAGACAAGTTGATGAAGTTAAAACAAGCGATAAAAAAGACAAAACTCCCGATAATAGACAGGATCAGCAAATTTGTGGAATCACCCGGCGGCTTGAGTTCTCTATCCAAGTTGGAATGGAAATGAATATCAGTTATCTTTTGAAGAAAATAATGGGTTTCCCATCCAGGGGATTTAAGGGGGCTTTCAAGCGATTGAATCTGCTTTTCAAATGATTGTGGATCACTTCCTTCAGCCAGCTTCACATAGGTATAAAATGCGCGTTTTGTCAAATTCGATTTGGTGAATTCTTGATCTTGTTCAAATCTGTGAAAAGAGACGATGAACCGGTAGGAAATATGGGAATTGGTCGGTGCATCCGGAATAACTCCGGTCACACTGTAATAGGTATCATCAATCATCAGGCGCTTGTCTAATGGATTTTCATCTCCAAAATATTTTTTAGCCATGGCCTTGGTGATCAGCAGCGAGCCGGGACGAGAAAGAGCGGTTTCTGGATTTCCTTCAATCAATTTAAGATTGAAAAAAGAAATGAATTCTGGATCGCTGTAAAGAATCCGATCCTCTTGGAATACATGGTCTTGATAGGTGACCTGTTTGTTGGACTCTGAGGTAAATCTCACAATTTGTTCGACCTGAGGGAACTGATTCTTTAGAGCAACGGCAATGGGAGCTGATACGGAGGCTATTTTCCATGAGGATTCTTCACCTCTTATCTCCATGGCTATGCGGTATTTGTCTTTTGAATCCGGAATGAAATGATCATAAGTTGATTCAAAATGAATATAAAAGAAAATCAAAAAACATGTGGCTAGTCCGGCTGCAAGGCCGAAAATGTTCACCAGTGAATAACTCCAGCCTCCTGCCAACCGCCGGGAAGCCACTTTAAGATAGTTTCGGATCATACCAAATCTACAGGCTAAGCAATGTTGATTATTCTTTATCTTCCATTAAAACGGATGTATCCTTAATATAATGGTGGAATATATATGCAAAGTCAATAAAAGTGATTCAATACCATTTGACTCACACAAAAAGGTGTGTAATATAGATATTAGCCTGAGTGATGAACAAGTCAAGGTTAGATAAATAAAATGAAAAAAAGAATAGTGAGAGTATCTTTTTTTGCGGTCTTTATACTGGTTTTTTTCTGTATGGCTCATCCTGCTGGAGCAAAAAGCAAAGGAAAAGGATGGAATGTCCTTCTTATCACCATTGACACACTCAGAACAGATAGATTGAGCTGTTACAGCAGGGAACATCTCGAGACTCCGCATATTGACTCTCTGGCTAAAAGAGGGATTTTGTTTGATTATGCCTTTGCTCACACACCAACGACCCTTCCTTCCCACACAAATATCCTTTTGGGCAGAACGCCTCTGTATCACGGTGTCCATGACAATTCCAGTTTTACCGTACATGAAAAATATTTGACTCTGGCTGAATTTTTAAAAGACATTGGTTACTCCACGGGTGCTTTTGTGGGAGCCTATCCTCTGGATTCAACATTTGGGCTTGACCAGGGATTCAGCACTTATGATGATGAGTATGGGAGCCAACTCGATCGGGGTGATAAATATTATGTGGAAAGAAGAGCTGAAGAAGTGGTTGACAGAGCGCTTATGTGGGCCAAGAGACAATCCTCTCCCTGGTTTATGTGGGTGCATGTGTATGACCCTCATGTGCCTTATGAGCCTCCGCAGCCTTTTAAAGATCGATTCAAGAATGACCTGTACAGCGGGGAGGTTGCCTATGTAGACGCTGAAATGGGGAAAATTTTCGATTATCTAGAATCAGAAAATTTATATGAGGATACCCTGATTGTTTTAACCGGAGATCATGGCGAAGGTCTGTGGCAGCACGGAGAATTAACGCACGGATATTTTGCCTATAATACGACTATACGGATCCCTCTTATTTTCTATTTTCCCGGAATAGAGCCCGGAAATGTCCCGGATTATGTGGGGCATATAGATATCTTTCCAACCATATGCGAGGTATTGAATCTCAAAAAGCCTGATGTCCTAACCGGGGTTTCGCTTCTTCCTGCTATAAAAGGAAAAAAGCTTGAACACGGCCCTATCTATTTTGAATCGCTCTATCCTTATTACGAAAAAATATACAACAGAGAGTGGGCGCCGCTTCGGGGATTCATTGATAACGGAGAAAAATATATAGAGTCTCCCATTCCCGAGGTTTACGATTTGAAGGAAGATTTTGACGAAAAGAACAATCTGGCCCAGGAAAAAGAATTAGACAGATACAGAAAAAAACTGGATGATATAAGGGAGAAGTATTCTGCTGAGGCAAAAGAGGATGACCAAAGCCCTCTAAATAAAGAAGCCCTTCGCAAGCTGAAAAGCCTCGGATATGTTTCAGGTTCATCCGGTGAAGGGGAGAAGGAATTCGGACCGGATGAGGATATTAAAAGTCTTCTGCCTCTTTACGATAAATCAATAGTGGCGAAACAGATCTATCTGAAAGGGGAAAAACAAAAAGCCATTAGAATGCTTCAGGAAGTAATCACAGAAAGAAAGGATATTGGTTTGGCTTATTCAAATTTGGCGGTTTTGTATAAAGAGGAAGGGAATTTTAGCGGGGCGCTTTTAGTCATTGAAGAGGGGATGAAGAACAATCCCACAAGTCATGAGGTTTTTTCGGCTTATCTCAATTTTTTAACTGAGGCCGGTCAAGGCGATAAAGTTATTTCTGTTTTTAATGGCATTGATATCCCTCAGAAGGACACAGACCCTGAATTGTGGAATTTTCTTGGAATTGCTTATACCAGAAAAGGAGATTACAGGAAAGCTCTAGAAGCCTTAGATAAAGCGGCTTCCATAGACAGTAATTTTGCTGCGACCTACGATAACAGGGGAAATGCTTATCTCTCCAGTTATCTTAATACAAAAAATGAACAGGAATTACAAAAAGCCATAGAAAATTACAAAAAAGCGGTTGAAATCAATCCTGAAAATGCGGTGGCTTATAATGGACTGGGTGCTGCCTATAAACAGGCTGGGGATATGGATAAAGCTATTAAGGCATGGGAACAATCACTTTCCATTGATCCTGAATACGGGCTTCCTCTTTACAATCTTGGTTACAGTCATATGAACAGAGGGGAAAATAAAAAGGCGTTGCAGTATTTTTCGAAATACCTGGACCTTTTTCAAAACAGAATACCTGCGGAAAGAAGAAATAAAATAGAGCAGTGGATCAGACAATTGGAAGAGAAGTAGTATTAACGGTCAAATGACCTCACTCATAGCGTATGCTTTCGACCGGGTATGAGATTACCACGTCGCTTTGCTCCTCGTGATGACATTACGCTGTGGCCCTTGCCATTTTTTTATGGTCTCATCTTCATTAAGGGAAAGATGTCAAGCCCTGATTTTTAAAGAATAAAAAAGATTTGATTTATGTTTTTTTTATACTATGATAAGTCATATTTGATTTTCATATGATACCAATGCCGGAGGGAAAACAATGAATGGTAAAAGGAAAACATGTGTGGTTTTCTTTATTTTTGTTTTTATGAGCAGCCTGGTTTTGCTGGGGCAGGAGCCTTATAAGAGGCCCCCTCAGGAAGTGATTGATATCCTGAAAGCCCCCCCGCCGCCTCAGGCTTCTCTAAGCCCTGATGGAAAAAGAGTGCTTTTCTATACCTATGAATCCATGCCGTCCCTTGCTTACATGGCACAGCCATTGCTTCGATTGGCTGGGACACGGATCACACCTCTGAATAACTCGAGGCAGCAGACGTATTTTATGACATCCTTGACCATAAAGACCATTGATAAAGGCGAGGTCATTGCTGTAGAG
Source organism: Candidatus Aminicenantota bacterium (assembly GCA_021162615.1). GTDB lineage: Bacteria > Acidobacteriota > Aminicenantia > Aminicenantales > Aminicenantaceae > WJMT01. Next base: position 12,354 of record JAGGYH010000128.1, on the reverse strand, counting down.
CTCCCTGAAGATGCCCGGTTCGGTTTTCCCCGATGGTCAAATGACGGCACCTGGTTTGCCTTCACACACTATCTGGACGATGGAGTGGAGCTTTGGGCTGTGAAAGCAAAAACCGGTACAGTGAAAAAGCTCACAGGTCCGACCATAAACGCTGTTCTTGGTTCAGGTTTTAGCTGGCTCCCGGACAACAAGCATGTTCTGGCTTACATGGTTCCCGAAGACAGAGGCGAGCCTCCTGAGGAACCTTCAGTCCCCGCAGGTCCTCATATTCAGGAAGTCTCCGGAAAATTTGCCAAAGTATGGACCTATCAGGACCTTCTTGAAACACCCTATGACGAGGAGCTTTTTACTTATTATGCCACTTCTCAAATAATGAAGATCGATGTGACTACCGGAGAGGCTGAAGAGCTCGGAGGACCGGCAGTTTATGTTTATGCGGAACCTTCGCCTGACGGCACTCTGCTTCTGGTTCAGAGGATTAAGAAGCCTTATTCCTACAGTGTTCCTTACTATTATTTCACTCATAATATAGAAATTTGGGATATGGATGGAAATCTGGCCCATATGCTGGCCGAGGTCCCTCTGGCGGATGACGTTCCTATGCGGGGCGTGCCTAAAGGGATCCGGTCTGTTGAATGGCGCGCCCTTCAACCTGCCAGCCTTATCTGGGTGGAAGCTCTTGATGAAGGAGATCCGGATAAAGAGGTCCCTCACCGGGACATAATAATGACACAGTCCTTTCCCTTTAAAGAGGAGCCTCAGGAAGTCATAAAGGTCAAGCACCGTTATTCAGGCATCACATGGCTTGAGAGCCCGGGTATGGCTTTTCTCACTGAATATGACTGGAAGCGCCGCTGGCAGACCACTTATTTGATCAATGCGGATGATCCTTCCATGGAACCCAAAAAGATCATCGACCTCAGCATCCATGATCGCTATAATGACCCGGGCCGTCCTGTGTATACCATAACTCCAAATGGAGAGTGGGTAGTTCTCCAGGACAAGGACTGGATTTATCTGAGCGGGCAGGGAGCTAATCCCCAGGGGGAACGTCCCTTCCTGGATAAGATGAACCTCAAGACAATGCAAACAGAGCGGATATTCCAATCAGGGGAGGACTGCTATGAATCATTTGTTGATTTTACAGGGAAATCCAGAGATCGGATCATCACGAACTTTCAGTCCAAGACTGAACCTCCCAATTATTTTGTTCTCGATCTGAAAAACGGCAAGAGGCAGGCTTTGACTGATTACAAGGACCCGGCTCCTCAGATGACCGGAATGATCAAGAAGCTTGTCAAATACAAGAGAGACGACGGAGTGGACCTCAGCGGGACCCTTTACCTGCCTCCTGATTATAAAGAAGGCCAGCGCCTTCCCCTTGTGTTTTGGGCGTATCCATTGGAATACAGCGACCCAAGTGTGGCAGGCCAGGTAAGAAGCTCTCCAAACCGGTTTACTTTTTTCAGGGGCACCTCACAGCTTTTCTTTGTGACACAGGGTTATGCTGTTCTGGATGGAGCTCAGCTTCCCATTGTGGGAGATCCGGAGACGATGAATGATACGTTCATTGAGCAGATCGTAAGCGGTGCCAAGGCAGCCATTGATTATCTGGATGCAGAGGGTATTATTGATCCTGAACGGGTAGGAGTTGGGGGACACAGCTATGGAGCCTTTATGACAGCGAATTTCCTGGCCCATTGTGACCTTTTTGCTGCTGGGATTGCCCGGAGCGGAGCCTATAACCGGACTTTGACGCCTTTCGGGTTTCAGAGCGAACGGAGGACCCTGTGGGAGGCACCTGAGATATACTTCAAAATATCCCCGTTTATGCATGCGGATAAAATCAATGAGCCTATTCTTCTTATTCATGGTGAAAAAGACAACAATTCCGGAACATTTCCCATCCAGTCGCAGCGCCTGTTCCATGCGCTGAAAGGCCATGGAGCCACGGTTCGGCTGGTGATGCTGCCTCATGAGAGCCATGGCTACAGAGCGGAAGAATCTGTCTTCCATGTTTTGGCTGAGATGTTTGAGTGGTTCGACAAATACGTTAAGAACAGATAGGTAGAGTCGAAAAAGGACTTTCCTCTACTGATTAATCCCTAAAAAATCGAGCGTTATTTTCTATCGGTAGATATTGATAATCATTATAAAATTAACGATAAACAATAAAAAATACTTGACAAACGATAAATCATCACTTATATTATGAAAAAAAATAAAGGAGTGATGAATGAAAGGAAACAAGAAAGAGAATCAATCTTCGTATGTCAGGGTTTTTTCTCTCATGGTTGATACTATCTGGATCTTTGTGATTGTGGGACTGGTTTTAAGCCTTATAATGGGACTTGTTATCATCGCAAAGTCGGGGGGAGATAAAAGCATTATGAGTAGAATTGGGATTTCTCTGTCCGGTTTTTTAAACTCGGTTGTTTTTGTACTGATCATCTTTAATCTCAGGAAAATACTCCGCTCAATCAAGGCAAGGTCTCCCTTTGAAGCGGCCAATGTTCAGCGTATCAAAAAAATCGCTTATGCTTGCTTTGTTCTTATTCCTATTGATATTCTAGGTAAAATTCTGATACAAGGATTTGATACTGGCTTCAGTTCTGGCTATTTTATTGATTTGATCTGGGATGGATTGTTCAAACTGCTGTTGATAGGTTTAGGGATCCTGGTCATTGCCAAAGTGTTTGAGTCAGGATTAGAGCTCCAGAAAGAAAAAAATCTTACTATATAAGCGGTGCACGATGTCTATTCAAATAAACTTGGACCTTATGCTGGTTAAAAGAAAAATGACCTTAACTGAACTCTCGGAAAAAGTCAGGATAACAGTTCAAAATCTATCCATTCTCAAGCAGGGGCATGCCCGGGCTATCCGGTTTTCAACACTGGATGCCATTTGTAAAGCTCTGGATTGTCAGCCCGGGGATATTCTCTCATATCAACAGAATCCAGAGGATTGAATTTCATCTGTTCGGGGTGTTAGTTTTTCATGACAAAAAAAACATAGCCGTAAAATGCACCGAACTTTTTATAGGCCTCAATCTCTTTGACAGCATAGTCAATGATTTTTTGCGCTTCCTTGTTGTCTTTGTATTTCTCTTGCATCTGGGTGGCGATGTCTTTTAAGGCCGCGTAGAATTCATCCCAGGCATCCTGGGGCATGATGAAATGATGGACCAACTCATATCCTGCTTCCCGGATGAAATTGATATTACCGGAAGTATCAGTGATCGCCGGATATTCTTTTTCCCAATATACAACAGCTTCCCTGGGTGGATTTGCCTTTATCCATGCCACTTCTGTGACGGCCATGAAACCTCCGGGTTTTAAAAGTTTTTTAAATTCTCTCAGTCCCTTGTTAAAACCTATAATATAAATGGCGCCTTCACACCAGATGAGATCAAATTTTTGTTTCAAAGAAAGTCGGTTCATATCGCTCTGGAGAGTCTGGATTTTTTTATGAATCACTGATCTTTTTGCTTTTTTTCTCAATTCTCTAAGAAAAGGACCATAATTGTCTACAGCCGTGATGAGGCCGTTTGTGTTTTCAGCAAGAGAAAGGGTTTGAGCCCCTGTACCGCATCCGATATCAAGGATTTGAGGATAATCAGGGATATCGCAGCAAGAGAGCGCCCTTTTTGTGTATTCCGCCTTTCCAGGGCCCTGTCTGGGCATCTGTTCGAACATTTCATAAAAAATTTCATCCATCATTATCACGGCAATCCTTTTTCAGGATTTTATTAAGTCAGGCCTTATGAAACTCAAAGCGTCCTTTATTTGCTTTTCGGACGGGGTTATGCCAAGGAAATCAGTGATCTTCCAGATGGTCTTCTCAGAGTCTTCCAGAAGGTCAATGAGTTTAAGGTCAAGGTATCTTTTGTCTTTTAGGAAATCGTCTATTCTTTTGTAACCATCTTTTGCGATTTCTTCGTAAAGGGATTCATGTGTGAAGATAAAGCCGGATTTTAAAAATACTTTAATGAAGCGCAATATAATCTGGATCTTTTCGATTAGAGAGAAGTAGAGGAATTCATGCCTTATTTCAGGAAGCCAGTTTTTGAATTTCGCGGCTCTTTTTAGAGAATCTGCAATACTTTTAGGCTCGCGTTTTAAACAGATGTAATAGGGATTTTTGAGATGATGATGGAAATAAGGGAGGGTATATATCATGGTGGGATTTTTAAAGCCCCAGAGTTCCCTTTCGTTCTTTCGGATGATTTCTATGATCCGCTCTTCATGGTCCCTGACCGCCTTTTCTACGAGGCCATCGCTGTCGTTAAGCCTCCGTGCCTGGTTCAAAAGCCTTTTGGACTTAAAGAGCATGTATTCATTAAATCCGATAAAATCTTGGTTCTCATAACATCCGAATTTGTTCAGATGCTTGCCTATTTTCATGTTTTCTTCTCTTCCCATCCAGACTCCAAGGCGGAAGAGGACTCCTGAAAGAAGGGAAGAACCGCTCCGGGGCATGGAAAGTATGACGACTGTTTTCATAATTGTTACATTATGATGACTGTTATTTAAAGGTTTTTATAAATAGCTGTGAAAACTCACTATACATTCTCAATAATGATTAATCAAGAAATAAAAAATTTGCTTTTTTTTAAGAAAGAAGATATTAAATTAAGCAGTCAATTATGAGTGCCAATCATCAATAGAAAATGACGACGTATGAATAGTCCAGAAAACACAATTACTGATAAGTGGAGACAAGATGAAGCTTACTTTTTTGGATATTGGCTTATTCCTTATTTTTTTTGCCGTGGCAGTCGGAGTCAGTCTTTATAAGAGCCGGAAAAGAAAGACCGGAGAGGATTTTTTTTTGGCAAGCCGCGGGCTGCTCTGGCCTTTCATAGGCCTTTCGCTGATAGCTGCTAATATATCCACAGAACATTTTGTGGGAATGTCCGGACAGGGTGCTGGGATTGCAGGAATGGCGGTTGCCAGTTATGAGTGGATGGCTGCCATTTGCATTGTTCTTGTAGGGATGTTCTTCCTTCCGAAATTTTTGAGAAGCGGTATTTTTACTATACCTGAATATCTGGAATATCGTTATAATTCAGCGGCAAGGGGACTTATGGCCTTTTACACCATGCTGATTTATGTTTTTGTCACAATTTCTGCGGTCATCTATTCGGGCGGCTTGACTCTTCATACTATTTTTGGTCTTAATATGAACCATGCTGTGTGGCTGATTGGAGGGATTGCTGCACTTTATACAACATGGGGAGGGCTTAAAGCTGTAGCCTGGGCTGACCTTTTTCAGGGGACTGCCCTTATAGTGGGAGGCGCAATTACTCTTTTTCTCGGCCTTCATGCTGTGGGAGGCCTTGGAAATTTTTTGGAAACCAATGCAGACAAGCTTCATATGATCCTTCCAAAAGACCATTCAGTACTTCCCTGGACTGCCCTGGTTATCGGTTTATGGATTCCTAATTTTTATTATTGGGGTCTTAATCAATACATATGCCAGAGAACCCTTGCTGCAAAAAACCTGAGGCAGGGCCAGCTTGGAGTCATATTTGCGGCCGGTCTTAAATTAATCATTCCTTTTATTATCATATTTCCCGGAATAATGGCTTTTCAGTTATATACTGATCAACTGACCGCGGCCGGTGCCACCACAGATGCTGCTTATCCTCTGCTCATAAGAAATCTGATCCCGGCGGGAGTGAGGGGTTTTATTTTTGCTGCCATTGCCGGAGCTGTGATCAGCTCTCTCGCCTCCATGCTGAATTCAGCTTCCACTATTTTTACTATGGATCTATTCAAAAGGCGCTGGAAAAAAGATGCATCGGAAAAGACAGTTATCGGCATAGGGAGGATCATGACAATGCTTTTTGTGGTCATAGGCTGCCTGATTGCTCCAGTCCTTGATCATCCCAGTCTCCAGGGAATTTTTACTTATATCCAGGAATTCCAGGGCTTTATTTCACCGGGTATTCTGGCTGCATTCGCATTTGGATTGATTTTCAAAAAGGCTCCTGAGTCAGCCGGCCTCTGGGCTCTGATTTTAAATCCCATAGTCTATGCCGTTCTCTTGATATTCTTCGGTAATGTACCGCTGTTCAATAATTGGGGTTTGACTATCGGGTCTATTGCTTTTCTCAACCGAATGGCCATCACTTTTATAGTCATCATCGCTGTTATGACTGTACTGACTCTAATAAAGCCGCTAAAGAAGCCCAAGGTGATGCCGGTTCGCAAGGAATTTGATATGAAACCCACACCGTCGGTGCTGTGGCTCGGATTGGGAGTCATAGCGGTTACGATTGTTTTATATATCCTGTTCTGGTAACAAAAAGAGAGAAAAAGCCTGACTTTAAGTCTTTAGCATTATATTTTAAACTGAGTGAGGAAAGAAGCGATGAAGCGCAGTAGATTTATGGAAAAACTAACAGAGGAATATTCCTCGAAGAACAGGAAATCAGGACTGATTTATTCATCGGCTTCCCGTTATCAAATCAGAGGGGGAAGTCATAATCTCAGGCTTTTTCCTCCCTTTCCTATTTATCCTGTTAAATGCAAGGGATCGAAGATCTGGGATGAAGACGGGAATGCTTATATTGACTTCTGGCAGGGCCATTTTGCAAATATTCTGGGACACAATCCGGATATTGTTGTTGATACATTAAAGGATTGTTTTAATAACGGCCAGGGACTTGAGACCGGTTTCCCTGAAAAAGCTCAGGGAAGGCTGGCCGAGCTTATTCTGAACAGAACAAAAGCGGATAAAATCAGGTTTACGACCAGCGGTACATTAGCTTCTATGTATGCTGTGATGATGGCCAGAGCATATACAAAGAGAGAAAAAGTATTGAAAGTAGGAGGAGGCTGGCATGGGGCGAATCCGTATGCATTAAAGGGGATTTCTTCTTATCAGAGTGGGCTGAATCAGATAGAATCCGCGGGTCTTCCGCCTTCGGCTGATTCCATGATATTAGTTACCCGTTTTAATGATATACCTGACCTTGAAAGTGTGTTTAAAAAGTATGGAGAACAGATTGCGTGTTTTATTATAGAACCTTTTATAGGGGCAGGGGGTTTTATATTTTCTTCCAAAGACTATCTTCAGAGAGCCAGAGACTTGACCAAAGAATACGGTGCTGTTTTGATCTTTGATGAAGTCGTATCAGGCTTCAGGTTCCATGCGGGTCCGGTTCAGAGTTTATATGGAATAAAACCTGAATTAACGTTATTCGGGAAAGCCATTGGCGGAGGAATGCCGGTCAGTGCTGTGGCAGGAGATGAGGCAATTTTGTCTCTATGCAGTCCTGATGCCGGAAAAGAGAATCGAGTCAAATTCGAAGGAGGGACTTTTTCCGGTCATCCCGCCTCAATGCTGGCCGGTGCCGCTTACATCGAGCATTTAATGGCTCATGAGTCTGATATATATCCTCGGATCGGCAGACTCGGAGCCAAAGTCAGGAGAAGCATTGAGGATATCTTTTCCGCTTATGGATTCAATGTGAAATGCACGGGGGAGGGGGAGGACATTGCGGATAACAGTTCTCTTATCGGAGTTCAGTTTCTGCGCACAAACATTGACAAGGTGGCTTCTCCGGAGCAGGTTTGGAATCCGGAAGTGAGTGATGTGGAATTGAGGGAGAAAGCTTTTAAGTTGGCTATGATAGTGGAAGGATTCTATGTTTTCCATGGATATGGAGCTATTTCCATGTCTCATAAAGAAAAGGAGATACAGGCATCTCTGGATGCTGTTGAAAGAATAGCCCGGAAATGGAAAGAGTATCGTGTTCAGGATTTGTTATAAGTAAAGGAATAATGGAGGGAACACAGATATGGAAAAGATCGGTGTTATAATCTATGGCTGCGGTGTTATGGGAAGAAAAATAGCCCATACTGTATACAGCAAGAAAAGTTTTGAGATAAGAGGGGCTGTTGATACCGCCCCTGCTCTAGTGGGCAAGGATTTGGGCGAGCTTTTTCCTGATAAAAAAAAGATAGGCATAATAATAGGAAAAGATGCGGAAAAAGTCTTGTCAGATAAAAAGGCTCAGGCTGCTGTGGTTGCCACTACCTCATACCTTAAGGATGTGGCTTCTCAGATAATCCTCTGTATAAAGGCAGGTTTAAATGTGATCTCTACCTGTGAGGAGCTTTCGTTTCCCTGGCGCAGCGAACCTGAGGAAGCGGCTCAAATTGACAGACTGGCAAAGGAAAAAGGGGTAACAGTTACCGGAACTGGGATCAATCCTGGATTTCTCATGGATATGCTTCCTCTTGTTTTAACAGCGCCGTGTTTGGAAGTCAGCCGGGTCAGGGTTGTGCGAATGATGGATTCTTCAAAACGAAGGATTCCTTTTCAGAAAAAAGTGGGAACCGGTTTAACCCAGAAGGAATTCCATGAAAAAATAGAGAGAAAAGAAATAACCGGGCATGTGGGCTTGCTGGAATCAATATATATGATAGCCGAGGGATTAGGCTGGGATCTGGATGAAGCTGTGGAAGCTTCTCCCATCCCCGTGTTGGATGAAAGGGATGTGGACACGGGATTAGGAAGAATCAGATCCGGAAAAGTTATTGGATTGTCCAGTACAGCTTCCGGAAGGATCAAGGGGAAAGAAGTCATTAAATTGGAGTTTAATGCCCATGCTGCTGTTGATGAAGAGTATGATGAGATATATATAACAGGGACACCTGACATTCATCAGAAAATCATAGGTGGTGTCCACGGAGATATCGGAGCGGCTGCTGTGACCATCAACTCTATTCCAAAAGTCCTCCATGCTGCTTCCGGATTGAAAACCATGAAAGACCTTCCTCCCTGCGCAGCCATCTCCTAGCCTGGTCATTCATAAAAGCTGCCGATAACATAATAGCAATCAGATTGATCAAGCCGAAGCTTGAGACACCTATACTTATGATAATCAATCCAGAGGCAATTATTGGCCTCATCCAACGGGGAAGCTGTTTTCCTCTGAGATTAAGGGAAGCCTGGATTCGGGCGTATTTTTCAGGAATGTTCTTTGCTGTTTGGTTTCTTGTGCTTATTCCTCTTTCTCTTCCTTTATCCTCAGGGATTCATAGGTCTTTAACAGTGAAAAATCCGACTCAGAGAGAAGCTTTTTGAAATTCTTGATATCTTCTTGAAAGAAAGGATTGAAGTTTTCCAGGAATTCATCGAGCTTTGTTTTAGCTTTTTCATATTTAACTTGAGATGCCTGGGTAATGGGCCGGTATCCGGCTCCCATAATACCCCAAACCGCACTCATGACCTGTCTTCTGAGTCCGGATGAAAGGTCAGAAATGCCTTGTTTTGCAGGAGTAGGATCAAGAATTTCTGAAAGCTCTTTAAGTCTTTTCTCCAGGTTTTCTGCCTCTTTCAGCAGCTCTTTTTTATTCTCGTTTTCAGAAGACTGAATGTTCTGCTGAATGACTTTCAAGGCCTTTTGAGTTTCTTCAATGCGGGTGGTTGCTTGCGTGATGGTTTCGGTCAGTTTCTGGGCTTTTTTACCCATTGTGTAATTTTGTTTAAGCACGTCAAGGTCAATGTCGATGCGGGGATCTGTTTTGATTTCAAAGGAATCGGTTTCCTCTTGGTCTCCGTATTTTATTGTTACTTTATATTCTCCCGGAAGGACTTCCATTCCGCCTCGCCTGTATCGTGAACGGCCGGATTCTTCTGAGTCTGCTGCTGTGGTTTCTCTAAAGTTCCAGTACACCCGGTTTATGCCTTTTTCTTCAGTTCCTTTCATTTCAGCTACCTGGTTTCCGTCCTTATCTCCAATAAGGATGCTGACTCTTGAGGCGCTTGTTTCAGGCCTCCTTCTCTGTGTCAAGGTTTGATCAGATGTTTTTTGAGGTTCTTGGTCTTTTTTCTCACTGGGGGTGAGGTAATATGTGATGCAGGCGCCGAATCTTTTGTTTTCTCCCATAAATGTTGTGTCTCCAGGACACATAAAAGACGTGAGACTGCCTCTTTGAAACTGTGTGGCGTCAGGGACCTTAAAAAGATGGAGTTTTTTCTCGATCACTTGTTCTGAGATCTCTCGAAGCGGGGATATGTCGTCAAGAATGTATAAGGAACGTCCATGGGTCGCAATAAGCAGATCGTTTTCCCTTGGGTGAACAGCCAGATCTCTGACAGGCACGGTTGGAAGCCCATGGGTCCATTTCATCCAGCTTTTTCCCGTGTCAAAAGTGATGAACAATCCAAACTCCGTCCCTAAAAATAATAGATTCTCATTGACCGTATCTTCTTCTACCACATGACAGAATCCATCGATTTCCGGAGTGGAAAGACTCTTCCAGGTCTTACCAAAGTCGTTCGTGACAAAGATGTACGGAGTCCAGTTGGCTCTTCTGTGGTCATCAAACACGGCATAGGCTCTAGCTGCATCAAATTTAGAGGCTTCTACATGGGGGATCCAGGTACAGGGCGGAACCATTCCTTTTTTTCCTGAGGTGAGTTCTTTTGATACCAGCTGCCATGTTTCTCCTCCGTCCCGGGTTAGCTGCAGGTTTCCGTCATCTGTGCCCACCCATATGACGCCCTCTTGCAGCGGGCTGGGAGCAATGCACATAATGGTGGTGTGATTTTCAGCATTGGTGACATCCAGAGTCAATCCTCCGCTTTCGGCTTGTTTCTGTTTTTCAGGGTCGTTGGAAGTCAGGTCAGGGCTTATGATTTCCCAGGTTAGGCCTTTATCTTTGCTGCAGTGTACAAACTGGCTGCCGAGGTATATGGTTTTGGGATCAAATGGGTCAACAGCAAACCCGGCATTCCAGTTGTAACGATGCTTGACATCAGATTCAGTGGGAACGATATCCCGGCTTGTTCCGGTAGATATGTCAAAGTAGTAGAGGTTTCCGCCTTGAGACATACCGTATCCGCCGCCTTTTTTCTCTGGATCCGGTTCGGTATCAAATCCGTCGCCTCCTCCGACTGTTTTCCATAAGTAATTGTATATGCCCCTTTCTTTAAGTGCATATCCTTGCCCCATCCATGATCCGTTATCCTGCAGGCCTCCATAGAGATTATAAGGAATTTCCATATCAAAACTGACATGGTAAAACTGGCCAATGGGAAGATTTTCCACAAATCGCCAGGTTTTACCGCGGTTGATGCTGATCACGACTCCTCCGTCGTTTCCTGCAATCATCCTCTCCCCATCGGGATGGATCCATAGAGCATGGAAATCGGAGTGGGCCTGTGAGAATGAAGGGAGGTTTGTGAAAGTCTTCCCTCCATCCTCACTCACCATCATTCTGGAATGAAGCATGTACATGATATTTTCATTCACAGGATTGACCCAGATCCGCTGATAATAGAAAGGACGATTGGACACATCTTCCTTATTATTTATGATATGCCAGCTGTAACCCCCGTCTTCTGAGCGCAGCAGGACGTTATCCTTTGCTTCGACCAGGGCATAAACTATTTGAGGCTTGTTTGCTGAAAAAGCGATTCCTATCCTACCCAGCTCCCCTTTGGGGAGTCCGTCTTTATCAGTCAATTTTTTCCAGTCCTTACCTCCGTTTACGGTCAAATAAAGGCCGCTTCCCGGCCCGCCTGATTTGAAAAACCAGGGCCAACGTCTGTGCTCCCACAGAGCGGCTATTATTTTATTCGGATTATCAGGAGCCATCGCCATGTCCGCTGCTCCTGTTTTTTCATTGACGTAAAGGACTTTTTCCCAGGTTTTTCCTGCATCTATAGTTTTAAATACACCCCGTTCAGGATTTTCCCCCCAGGTAGTGCCCAGGGCTGCGACATAAGCGGTATCAGGATCATTGGGGTCTAAAAGTATTTTCGAGATTTTTTCTGTTTTCTCAAGTCCTAGGAATTTCCAGTTTTTGCCTGCGTCGGCGCTGAGATACACACCCCGACCCACACCGCAGCTGTTTCGCGGGGCTGCTTCTCCTGTGCCGACCCATACAATATTGGGGTTGGATTGATTGATAGCTATAGCGCCTATAGAAGATACAGGTTGGTCGTCAAATACAGGTTCCCAAGTGAAGCCAGCATCAGTTGATTTCCATAGTCCTCCTGTGGCCGCACCCACATAAATGATATCAGGATTTGACGCTACTGAATCCACAGCTCCGATTCGGCCGCTCATGCTGGAAGGACCTATACTCCGGGCCTTAAGGCCTGATAAGAGTTCTGGCTCGACTTTGGCTAAAAGACCCAAGTTTGTGATAAAAATAAACGTAATGATAAAAACAAAAGCTTTGAGACATGATTTCTTCATAAAAACCTCCTACATAAAATTTAGTTAAAAATAAGACCTATATACTTGGTATGATATAAAAATGAGGCAGGAGAACTGCATAAAACCTGGGTCCTAGAATCCTTAAAGGAGTCTGTTACCTGCCTCCCTG
>JAGGYH010000082.1 GCA_021162615.1 Candidatus Aminicenantota bacterium | reverse complement strand
ATAATATCTATTGTATTTATAGGAAATAAGAACTTTTATGAGAGAAACCAAATGACGAAAAAGATTTTGATATTACTTTCTTTATTTATTTTTTTCATCTCTTGTGCTGTAATAAAGGGAGGCTTGGAGGAGACCGGTATGAAAAACAAAGTCATCAAATCCACAAAATCAGCTTATTTTGCCGCCGGATGTTTCTGGGGTGTCGAACACAAATTCAGCCAGGTCAAAGGTGTCCTTTCCACAGAGGTCGGGTACTCCGGCGGAACTACTGATAATCCATCTTATGTCCAGGTCTGCTCGGGAGACACTGGCCATGCCGAAACGACAAAAATAGTCTATGACCCCTCTGTTATTGATTATGAAGAACTGCTTGAAAAATTCTTCTCTTTCCATGACCCGACACAGCTCAACAGACAAGGCCCTGATGTCGGAACTCAATACAGATCCGTTGTTTTTTACGTTGACGAAAATCAAAAGCGCATAGCAGAGGAAAAAAGAACTGAACTCGAAAAATCAAAAAAATTCAAGGATCATATTGTCACGGAAATCAAGCCTTTTAAAACATTTTATAAAGCAGAAGAATACCATCAGAAATACATAGAAAAACAAAAGAAAACAAAAAAATAACGGAATGGATATATTGCTGATAATTATAGGGATGGAGAGGCGGAGTATCTCTTTGTTCATCTCATTTTTTTCAAAACAAAGCTTCTCCTTAAACCAATAAGCCTTAAAATATCTTCTGAAAGTGCTTTTTCCAGCTTCTTGTTCATCTTTATCGATAACGGATTGTTGAAAGGAAGGACAATAGTCGTATTCTCATTAAGCACGGCTAAATCATTCTCTTTGAAAAGCTGAAGCAGTTTTTTCCTCCTGAGAAAATTATGAGGACCCTCACTGTGATGGATTTCAAAAACAGCGGCAAGCCAATGCATGGGCTCCCATAAAATATTGGGGCAGGTCAGCACCATAATCCCCCCGGGTTTGAGAACACGGGCAAGCTCTCTCACAAAAGCACCCACATCGCTGATATGCTCAATAGTCTCATAAGTGGCAACCAGGTCAAAATATCTATCTTCAAACGGTAGCCTGTAGTCAAGCACCTTAACAGATTCATAATAATCTTTTTTGTCTTTTAATCTCTCATCTGCCAGAGACAAAAGATAATCCGAAAAATCAGCTAGAACAGATTTTTTGATCACTCCCTTCTCAATCCAAAATTCGGTCCCCTTGCCGGACCGTGCCTGTATATCCAGCATGACCATATTGTCTTTAACATAATGCTGCGCCAGCTCCCAGGAATTTGTAAACCTCCGGTAATAACTGTACGTGCTTTCATTGATATCATCATAATCCGTAACGCTGTCCCAGAAATCTCCGACTTCCTTCAAACTCCACCCTCTGCATGTAAAGTATTTGTACTCAAGTACAGCCCGTTTTACCGCTCCCCGAAGATTCATCTTTTTTACTTCCTATCCGCTGCAGCCAGCGGCTCTTCTCCCAGGTCCACATCAATCCCAATGACCCATTTTCTTCTTTGCTTAGATAAAAACATGGACAGCCGGAAGGGAATAAGGCTTCTGATAGCTTTTCTTTTTACGATCTGATGGATAAGGTTTAAAAAAAATCCCATACCATATTTTTTATACTTCAGATTGTGCCAGTGCATGCGAACCAATTCACGCTCTTTGATGCCAAACAATTTTACTTTATTCTCCCGCTCCATTTTTTCAATAAGTGCGGCCCCGGCACCTGTCCTTGCCATGACCACCGAGGCGTTTTTTAGCGAATTTATCCAGGCATCTCCCAAGACAATATCCGCTCCCTCTCCCATATAGAGAGAACACTTTTTACACCCTTTGCGTAAAAACATCAAGTCCACCAGTTCATAACATTCTTTTCCAAAACGGACAACACGGCCATCCTTTGTTCTTACCATAAAACCACCCGGATATTCACCCCATCTATAGGCCATCTCATCAATATTTTCTTTTCTGACTCCTGCTTTTTTTATCAGGTATTCAGTCGCATCTTCGGTTATATTATATCCGCAGAAAAAACTTATTATGTATTTGATGTTCGTATACCCGTTCTTCTGCATCTGACGCACAGCCCGAACAAAGCAGGGCTGTAAAAAAACAGCCGTTTCTTTTTCTTTCTCTAAATCAATAAGCTTCTTTAAAGAATCAAATTCCATATAAACATATTTTGAACCAGAAATTTTTCTGATGTCTTCCACATTCTGCACAGCTTGATACTCAGGAAGATACGGGCGGTCTTGAGAAAATCCCACTCCTATCACTGTCTCGACTATTCTGTTCTCCAGAAGAAATCCGGAAATCTCTGTGCCAACCCCCCCTGAGGAGCCCATTTGGCGGCGTGCGGGATCTAAACTGAACCCAATACAGAGCTTTTGATAATCCGAAACCAAATACCGGGAATCATAACTTTTACTGAAACCTCTTTTGCGAAAAAAAAAACCTTTTGTACCAGATTTATCTTGCAATCGCTAATCCTTCATCCTTTTATCTATCAAGTCAGCCAAAAGCCCGACAATAAACAGCTGAAACGCTGCCATAAATAAGAGGGTTATGGTCGTCACAAAAGCTTCGGTTATAAATATCCTGTACAAAAGGAGAATGAAGCCAACAATAAAAAAAAGAAAGCTCAAAGGCATGAATACTTTTAAGGGTTGGAAATAAAGAACTGTCCGGACGATTAACTTTAAAAATCCATACGTATCTCTTAAAGGACGGAGCTTTGATTTGCCCTCTCTTTTATGGTAATCAATCGGAATATATTCAACCCTGTATCCATTGGTCAAAAGCGCTAAGGTTATGGTCATAGTAAAAGAGAATCCCTCAGGCAGTATCCTGTTGAATTTGCTTATCAAATCCTTTCTGATCAATCTAAGGCCTGAATTGATATCAATGATATTTTCTCCGGACAGATAATCAGCGAGCTTTTTTATAAACCATTTCGCTGGTTTCCGGATCAACGGGATTTTGACATTTTCCCCTGTTCTGGCACCCACGACCATATCGATGTTCCCTTCTCTGTATTTTTTCAGCAAATCGGGGATTCTTTGACTGGGATACGTGGCATCCGCATCCGTGATAATTATGATATTAGAGGAAGCCTGTCTCACTCCTGTTTTAATGGCCGCACCGTATCCTTTGTTCACATCATGACGGATGAGTTTCACTCCCGGGAATTTATTCACTATACGTGATGTCGCATCCTTTGAACCATCATCTACAACTATGATCTCAAATTTACTTGAAAATTTTTTCATGCTCTCCAAAACAGTTCTTATCCCTTTTTCTTCGTTAAAGGAAGGTATGATTATTGTTGCTTCCTTTTGAGTATTCATTGCTCAGGCTCCTTATGAAATACTTAAAACGCTGATTTCTTTTCCCTGAATCATCTTACTGCATGTTCACTTTGACGCTGCTCAATAATGAACTCAATATTATTAACAGAGGAACTGTAGCTCGATTCAAGCCGGGTCCTGTAAGGCAAAAGAGAAGAAACGATAACCTCAGGAAGCCCGTCCTGCCAGGCCAGCCGGTATCTGTTTTCCTCCATGGCATTTATTTCTCTTTCCAGGGCATCCTTCCAGTCTTCGGAGAACCCTGTTCCGCTGCTTTCCATGAGTTTCTCATATTGATTCTTTAACATCGGAAGAATCATTTTATGCAAACGCCTTACTGCTAAATCATGCCTTATCTCCTCTGATTCTTCATCTTCCCAGTGCTGGTAGTTAAATTCATTATTCTCGTTTATGGCAATAGGAGGTCCGTCTGTTAAAGGCTTATCAAGCCAAGAATAATAAGCTATGGTATAAATATAGTAATACTCGCCCAGTCCCATCTTGGACTCCAGTAATGCCAGATTGCGTGTTTTGAGAAATCCCGCTATTTTTGGAATCAGACCAAGCCCTGTTTTGAGTTTTTTAAAAGCTCCTCCGGAACTCTCATCATCATCTGTAAGAAAATTAATGGAGTGTTCAAGGTCCTTGATCACAGGCCTTATGGCTTCTCTTGTCTCTAAAAAGGCTTCCATGCGCTCCGGACTTATCTTTCCTGATGGAGAGGGACAGTACTCTTCTATCTCTCCATATTTATCTGTTAGATCCTTAAATACATCCTCTGATTCTTCAAAACTCTTGACCATGTTTTTTACAAAAACGACTCCACCGATAATGAGAAAAACAACGATAATGAGCACAGCCCCACACCCTATCCCGCACCCGAGCAGCCATTTTTTCGTCGCTGTGTTCTTTTTTGGTTCCATTTCTCCTCTCCTAAA
The DNA here is from genome assembly GCA_021162615.1 of Candidatus Aminicenantota bacterium. GTDB lineage: Bacteria > Acidobacteriota > Aminicenantia > Aminicenantales > Aminicenantaceae > WJMT01. Next base: position 1,720 of record JAGGYH010000082.1, on the reverse strand, counting down.
CTACCCTGACCTATTCATTAAAAAATGACGATGAACATTTTTTACCTTCCAGGCAAGCCGATCTGAAACTCAGATATAGCTTATGCTCCCTTGTCACAATGAGATTACTTCATCACTTTTTTCTTCGCAATAACACAGCGACCTTGACTTGTTCATCATCCAGGTTACTTACTTTTCCAACAAACTATCACAGTAATACCATACAGTCAATAAAGCCGCAAGCATAACAAATCTTTGCGTATGAAGCTCTAGAAATGAATCCACTTGACTTTTTTACAAAAAAGCACAAACACAAAAAAGCCGGCGGCGATGCCGGCAATATCAGCAGCCATATCCAGAACATCCATTGTTCTGGATGGAACAAAAAACTGATGGAACTCATCCAAAACCGCAAGCAGAGAACCCGTGCAAAAGACCCAAATGAACTTGCACTTGAAAGAAGTCTCTAAAATAAAAAAACCCAGAGAAAGAAGAAAACCCAGCACGGCAAATTCAATCAAGTGTATCATTTTATCAAAAAAAAGAATCCCTACATTTACCTGATAACTTCTTGAGGAAAGAATGAAAATCGCCGCATAATAAACAAGGGAGGGTAAAAAGAATATCAATCTTTTCATATTATGCTTCATCGTGAACAGAATCTCATTATTAACACCCATCTTAATTTCTGATTCAATATGTTGTCAAATCAAATCCATATTTTGCTGTACATCTCTTTTTTTTCACTGCTCTCAGCCTTTCACAGATTTTTGACATACTGTCTTTTGTTATGTTAACCTGACCTACTCATTAAAAAATAGCGATGAACAATGGACTTTTCTTTGACCCTCATTGAATCTATCCTGGCTTTTATCATAGCCACATTTGGCTCGGCACTTCAGGGAACCATAGGATTCGGTCTCGGACTCATAGGAGTGCCCTTACTTGTAATGCTTAATCCTGCTTATGTCCCCGGCCCTGTGTTGTTATCTGCGTTGTGTCTCACTGTTCTCATAGCACAGAGAGAACGGCATGCCATCAGCATAAAAGAAATAAAATGGGCAGTCACAGGAAGGGTGTTCGGTGCTGTCATTGGTTCTTATTTGCTGACTGTCATACCTCAAAAAAATGTCTCGGTGCTGTTCGGAGCCACGATCCTTTTGGCCGTTATCATCAGTTTCTCAAGAATAAAACTCGAATTAAACTCCATAAACCTGTTAGGAGCCGGAACAGTGTCTGGACTCATGGGGACCACTTCAGCCATAGGGGGGGCTCCCATGGCCCTTGTCTACCAGCACCAGAAAGGCCCAAGAATAAGAGGTTCTCTTTCCGCAATATTTATTTTCGGCACCATCATATCATTGACTTCACTGATCGTAATCCATCGTTTCGGCTTTACGGAAATCTATGCGGCCTTGACCCTGATCCCTGGAATTCTCTTGGGTTTTTTTCTGTCAAAACGATTGGCCCGGATACTTGACAGAGGATACATAAGACACGCCGTTCTCATTGCCTCTGCTTTATCCGGAATCATAGTCATCTTGAAGAACATATTGTAAAAAGCCTGCTCTTTTTGAGAATAAACCAGCCTTAATTTTTTCACTTATTACTTGACATTTACAGCAGAAATTCTTATTTTATGAATGTATCTTGAATTTGTATTGATTATTAATTGAGAATTATTCTTTTTTTAAGATAAAAGGGAGGAAAAAGAGATTTTTGATTATGGACATCTCCATTT
>JAGGYH010000129.1 GCA_021162615.1 Candidatus Aminicenantota bacterium | reverse complement strand
TCTTTAATATTTTTAAAGACTATGCTTGTAAAGAAGGAATGCGCATCGGCAGTAATAATTCGAAATTAAAGGAGGTCATTTATGTCTGTAAAGAACATGAAAATCAAACATAAGCTGTTAAAAGAATATATTTATGAATTAAGAGAATTGTACAGAGGTTATGCCAATAGAACACTGTATGTAAACCTTTCCGATAATACAATAAAAGAGAAACCTGTTTCAGAAGAGATGAAAGAGAAATTCATCGGCGGAAAGGGATTTGGCTTGCGTTTGTTATGGGATGCTACAAAAGATGATACAAAATGGGATGACCCTGAAAATGAAATTAATATTGCTGCAGGCCCAATCGGAGGTATTACGCAATATTCAGGTTGTGGAAAATCTCTTGTCGTTTCAATTTCTCCTACTACTGATTCAATTATGGATTGTAATGTTGGCGGATATTTCGGGCCATTTTTAAAGTTTGCAGGATTTGATGCAATCGAAATTCAAGGGAAGGCCGAAAAGGATGTCATTGTTGTTGTTGATGGAACGAAAGGAACAGTGAGAATAGAGGAAGCACCTGAAGAGGCTGTGGACAGCCATGTTTTGGCGGAACAACTGACTGAGATGTATGCTGATGATGAAAATGACAAAAGAAACGTTGCTGTTGTTTCGTCAGGAAAAGCAGCAGAATATGCATTGATAGGAATGCTGAATTTCAGTTGGTATGATGTGAGAAGAAAAACATGCAGGTTGAAACAAGCTGGGAGGGGTGGAATTGGGACAGTGTTCAGGAATAAAAAAATCAAAGCTCTCGTCGCTAAATCGAGCGGAGTAAAAGGTGATATGAATCATGTTGCTGACATGGAAGCGATTAGAGAAAGAGGAAGAAATTTCACCAGGGAAATGAGGGAACTTGATGATTCTCAATCTCGGATGAGGAAAGTAGGAACTGCACATCTTGTTGAAATAATGAATGATTATGACCTGTTGCCAACGTGTAATTTTAAATTTGGCTCTCATCCCGAAGCAAAGAAAATTGATTCAAAAGCACTGGAACCAAAATTTACTAAGGGTCTTCCTGACGGATGCTGGCTTGGCTGCACTATGTCATGCTGTAAAGCTGTGGATGGTTTCGAATTAAAAACAGGTCCTTATAAAGGACAAAAAGTCATTGTGGATGGCCCTGAATATGAAACAGTTGGAGGCCTTGGCTCCAACTCTGGGATATTTGACCCTGATCATGTTATCGAATGTAATTTTTACTGTGATACATATGGAATTGATACAATTTCGTTCGGGACATCAACAGCTTTTGCAATGGAATGTTTTGAAAACGGCATTCTTAATGAGGAAAGAACAGGCGGATTGAAATTTAATTTCGGAAATTCCGATGCTGTGATGGAAGCGCTTCACCAGATGGCAAGGGGAGAGGGTTTTGGTCTTGTTTTGGGATCCGGAGTCAGGAAGATGAAGGAAAAATTTGTTAAAGAATATGGAGCAGATCCAAAATTCCTCCAGGACATTGGAATGGAGAACAAGGGATTGGAATATTCTCAATATGTATCAAAGGAATCATTGGCACAGCAGGGTGGTTTTGCAATGACTAACAAAGGTCCGCAGCATGATGAAGCCTGGCTGATATTCATGGATATGGTCAACAAGCAGATTCCTACTTTTGAAGATAAAGCAGAAGCTCTGCATTATTTTCCAATGTTCAGAACATGGTTCGGATTAATGGGGTTATGCAAGCTGCCTTGGAATGATGTAGAGCCTGCAAATAATGAAGAGACAGATGAGCCTGCAAAAGTTCCTGAACATGTAGATAATTATGTGACTATTTTTAATGCTGTGACTGGTAAAAGTATAGACAAATACGAATTGATCAGGCAGTCAGAACGGGTTTACAATTTCCAGAGGATATTTAACTTAAGAAAGGGATTCGGGAAGAGGGAAAATGATGCTCAGCCTTACAGGGCTGCAGGTCCAGTAACTGTTGAGGAATATGAATCAAGAAAAGATAGGTATGACAAACAGATGAAAGAGATTATTGGTGTTGACCCTGAAGGGAAAACTACTGAAGAAAAAATTGCCATTACCAGAAAGTACAGAGAGAATGTTTATGAAAAATTGCTTGATGCAGTTTATAAAAGGAGAGGCTGGACAAAAAAAGGCATTCCTACAATCGAGCACTTGAAAGAACTTGGAATGGATCTACCTGAGCTTATTGAAGTTGTCAAACCTCATCTAGAAAAATGAAATTAATTGTATCTATACCAGCCGAATAATCTGCTGCTAAATATCTTTTTGTGACCATTTTCCATCAATGAAACGCCACATTCTACCTGTAGGATTCCTGTTTTGTAATTCAAGAGGAAGCCTATTCTGACGGACATTATCATAGCATTCTCTGGAAGCAAATCGTATAAGAGAAGCAGGGATGCCTACTGATGTAAATCCTGGATGTCCAGTTGAGGGAAAAGGACCACCATGGTGCATGGCAGGGGAAACCGCAACCCCTGTAGGCATTTTGTCATTAAGTAACCTCCCTACTTTTTTTCTGAGGATAGGTTCAATCTGACTGTAAAGAATATCATCCAGATCCTTACTGTGACTGTAAATAGTTCCAGTGAGATTGCCGTTTAAGAGAGATGTTATTTTTTTTAACTGATTGAAATCTTTAGCAAACACAAAAAGAGAAAGAGGGCCAAATGTTTCTATCTGGAGTTCTTCTGGATGATTTAAAAATTTCTCTCCAGAGATGCGCAAAAGTGTATTTGAGAAACAATATCCTTTACCATGAACTTCTTTGGCACCTGTTACGATTTTAGCACCGTATTGTTGCATGCGTCCAATCGATGAAATGAGTCCATTAAGAACTTTTTCATTTAGAAGAATGCCTGGCATACCTGATTGGAAGTGTATCATAGTTTTTTGCAGAAACGATTCTCCTTTTTCGTCTTGAATAAGAATAATAAGACCAGGCTTAGTACAAAACTGGCCTACACCTAGGGTGCATGAATTATAAAATTCAAGTGCGATTTCTTCTAGGCGTTCTTTTAGGGCACCAGGTAATATTATGACTGGATTGATACTAGACATCTCCAAATAGATAGGTTTGCCAGCTCTGTCTGCTGCTTCTTTTAATCGAAGTCCGAAACTTTGGCTGCCAGTAAAGGCTGTAGCTCCAACTAGAGGGTGAGAAACCAGTTTTATACAGTCTTCCTGTTTTAAGTGATAAAACATCTGGACTGAGGCTTGAGGTAAACCGCTTGTTTTTAAAGCCATGAGAGCAGTTTCTGCAAAGATTTTTGTGGTTCCCGGTTGACTTTGATTAGCAATTGCAATTACTGGATTTCCAGCAGCAATCGCAGATGCAAAATCTCCTCCAGCACAAGAATTGAAAGCAAAAGGAAAATTGTTAGGACTAAATATGACAACTGGGCCTGGCAGGGAGGCATATTTTGAGCGTATCTTAGCCTTTGTGTCAATTGTTGCAGAACACCAGGATTTATCTCGAGCAGCGTATGCAGCTTGCCGGAGCTGGTCGATGGTTCTTGGCAGTTCTACGGATCTTAATCGGGGCTCAGCAGGCAGTGATGTTTCTAGAGATGCTGTCTTGATGAGTTCTTCAGAGCGGAAATTAATATTATCAGCAAAAGATTCTAGAAAATTGGCAATATTATCAGAAGATTTTGAATGCAATTCCTCAATAGCCTTATGAGAAGCCTTGAGTGCTTTCTCAATATCAGAAAGAACAGAAACAGGATACTGATTGTCAAGTTTGATTTTTGTCTTTGGATTTGTTACTGAAAAGAGCTTTGCTGAGGAAGATGCTTTTTCCCATATTCCATCTATTAAAACAGGCTGAATTGACATGAAAGAATATCTCTCTAAATCTATTTCAAAATATTATAGTAACAGATATATATTAATGTCAATGTGACTGACAGTTTATGATTCTTTTATTTGACTTATAATACTTTATTATCCTGGATTATTCACAAGTCGAGATTGCTGCAATAAAATGCTCATCGCCATTTTTTTATGAATAGGTCAGGTTAGATATTTTAATGACAAGTCAACAAAAAATCCAAATTCGAAATTTCTTTTGAAACCGCTTGAAGTACTGAGCTAACCGCATCACTCTTCTGCCTCAGTCTCCTTCCCCTTTTACATACTTGGCGAACCAATCCAGATACCTTGTATACTTATCCTTAATGTAGGACGGTGTACTGATGCCGTGGAACTCGCCTGGGTAGACCACTAGCTCGGTGGTCCTGCCGAGCCTTTTGAGCGCCATGTAGAGCTGCTCCGAGTTAATGACCGGGACGTTGCAGTCCTTTTCTCCGCACAGGATCAGCGTCGGCGTTGTGATGTTCTCCACGCGGCTGAAGGGCTCCATTTTCTCCCACATCTCACGGTTCTCCCACGGCAGGCCGAGCTCGAACTCCCACCAGCGCTGATACTGGTCGTGGCCGTAGTTGGAAATGTAGATGAAGGTACTGGCGCCGGTGCAGGCCGCTTTGAACCGGTTAGTCCTGGTGATCACGTGGTTGGTCAGCTTGCCGCCGTACGAGCTGCCGCCTGCCGCCGCCACCCCTAACATCCAATGCAAAATATGGTCAAGGCATTTTTGAAACAATGATGTTAGCAATATTACTTTCCCTTAGCAACTTATTGAAATCGTTGAGATCTTTATTAATAAGTTCGTTGTATTCGCTACTAAAAGAAGATAGTTGACTGCTTAGCACTTCATGAGCTTCCTTTTGTTGAGTCGTGGGTGCAAAATCAGTTTGCGCTATACCAGAGGCAAGAACTGAGGATCTTAAGTAAAACTTATCGGGCCAGCGCAGACCATCACGATCATACCTACCCGTATATCCCACGGGGATGAAATTATCCTCTAAAGCAATAAACTTCTTATCCAGTTCTTTGCTCTTATTCAAGATCTGCTCAGCATTTTTGTCGCCTTCAAGGATTTCTTGTAAATCATAAAGCTGCTTCCTGATCCATTCAATTTTATTGATTATTTCTGCAACAGAGTTCATATTATCATGAATCTCATGCAAAACCTTTACTTGAGCTTTAATGTCATCTATACTCCCGGTTGAATTCGGATCTTTTTTTACAATGAGCTTTTGAGTGAATTCCTTCTCACTAACAGTAAGTTTAACTACATAAGTCCCCGGTATGACTTTGGGCCCTTGGTTATCACTTCCATCTGAATAAGGTCTCCATCCTTTAGGCCCTACAACAACATACGGATGTCCAACAGGACTTGTTCTTAGCTTAATTTCTGACGATGGGTCATATCGCAAGTCCCACCAAATACGATTAATGCCTTGCTTTTTGGGCCCTTTGAGAGTCCGTATCTTCTGGCCCTTTTCATCTAAAACGCTTATTTTAACCTCATCCTTTGAAGCAGTCTTTAGATAGTAATTAAGAGAAGCCCCGTAAGGCGGATTTTCTCCCCTGCATTGGTCACTTGGATCTGCGACATAAGGAGCTTTAAAGTGAAATCGATACGCTTGCCTTGGAGCAAAAAGATAGACATCGGATTTTACGACCTCCGGAGTAAGCTGTTGAAGTGGTGTAATGTCATCCAGGATCCAAAAACCCCGGCCATAGGTGCCGATCACCAGGTCGTTGAAATGCTCCTGGATGGTAAGCCAGTGCACTGGGGCGTGAGGGAGGTTGTTTTGGAGAGAAACCCAATTTTTACCATCATTGAAGGAGACGTACAAAGCATTCTCTGTTCCCAAGTAGAGCAGACCCTTCCGTACCGGATCTTCCCTTATGCAGTGAGCATAGCTCAACTCACTCTTGGGAATATCTGAACTAATTGATGTCCAGTTTTTTCCATAGTCGGTTGTCTTATAGACATATGGATCTCTATTATTAACCTGATGAAAATCAATCGTTATGTAACAAGTCCCGGCTTCGTATCGTGAAGGCTCTATATTGCTTACAGTACCCCAGGGTGGTAAGTCGGGGAAGTTCTTGGTTACATTGGTCCAGTTAGAGCCACCATCTCGAGTGACATGCACTAATCCATCATTGCTTCCCGTCCAGATCAATCCTTTTTCAATAGGAGATTCGGCTATGGCGAAAAGCACACAACAATAAGTAGGGGGTGTATCGTCGCGAGTGATTCCTCCAGTCAACTGTTGTTTGCTTTTGTCATTTGTCGTCAGATCGGGACTGATAATTTCCCAACTTTCTCCCCCGTTAGTCGTCTGGTGTACATATTGGCTGCCAACATAGACTTTGTTATGATCATGGGGTGAAATGGCAATAGGAAAAGTCCATTGCCAGCGATACTTCGCCGTAGAAGCAGCCGAGCCATAATTATCTATGGGCCAAACATCGACGGCACGGCTATGACCCGTACGTAAATCAAAACGATCCAACCCCTCGAAATTACCAGACCAGACGATATTGTTATCCATGGGATCCGGAATTGCAAAACCAGATTCAGAACCTCCTACGGAATGCCACAATCCTGAGGGGATTTCTCTTTTGCCAAAAAGGCTGTTGCTGGGACCTCGGAAAGAGGGACCATCCTGTCGATTTCCATAAACATAGTAGGGGATCTGATTGTCGACATACACATGATACATCTGAGCAATAGGAAGGGAAACACCATGCCAGCTTTCGCCCCGGTTGGTGGAAATACTAACGTATTGATCATTACCAACAACCATGCGGTCAGGTATCAAGGGATCAATCCACATGTCATGATTATCTCCACCTACCATATTTGTTACTCTTTTAAAGTTCTCACCCCCATCCAGTGACTTGCCTATCGTACCTGCAATGGTATAAATCTCGTTGTGATTATCGGCAGCAATGGTGCACCGTGTATAATAAAGAGGTCTATTGATCAGCATACGGTCGTGATTGACATGCTTCCAGGTCTCACCGCCATCATCCGACCTCCAGAGCCCTTCATCTTCTGTCTCAATGAGGGCATAAACACAATCAGAATTGCTCGGAGCCACAGCCACAGCAATCTTCCCCATCTCGGTTTCTGGCAGTCCTTTGCCAGTAAGGTGCTTCCAAGTAGTGCCACCATCCTTAGACATATAAAGACCGCTGCCCGGACCTCCGCTCCATCTCCCCCAAGTCCTTATAAGCATCTGCCACATTCCTGCAAAAAGAATGCGCGGATTATTAGGGTCCATAGCAATATCAGAGCAGCCGGTTTTCTCATCTACAAAAAGTACTTTCTCCCAGGTCTCTCCACCATCCTGTGTGCGGAAAACCCCCCGTTCCTGCTGAGGACCATAACAATGGCCCATTGCGGCAGCCAAAACAATGTTTGGGTCTTTAGGGTGGATGATAACCCTGCCTATCCTACCGGTTTTCTCAAGACCCATACATTGCCAGGTTTTGCCAGCGTCCGTAGATTTATAGATACCTGTACCCTGAGAAATGTTACTGCGGATGAAGGTTTCACCCGTCCCTGCCCAGACTATATTGGAATCTGAGGGTGCAATAGCTAATGAACCGATCGATGAAACGGGCTGATCATCAAAAATGGGTTTCCAATTGATACCCCCATCAATGGATTTCCATATACCTCCTGAAGCTGCACCAATATAGTACACATTGGGATTACCCGGGACTCCAACAACTGCGATGGTTCGATTCCCAATTGGGCCTATATGGCGTAATTTGAATTGCTTATAAATCTCAGGGCTTATCTCCTGAGAATAACTAAAAGCCACAAAGCTGGCAAAAATAAATAAGATTAACAGAGAAATCGTATATAAAAATTGCTTCAGATAGATATTTTTGAATGACATCTCAAACCTCCAGGATTTTCTTTTATGAAAACCTACTTTCATTTTTAAATCAAATAAAAAAATCATATCCACTTCACGGATAAAAAACTTCTGATGAGAAAAAAGGAAAGATACAGCAAAACATAGGGCAGGCTAATTTTTGTCTTGATAAACTTCACCTGCCCTAAAAATATTAACCTGACCTATCCATAAAAAAATAGCGATCATACCCTGCGCCTCGCATCTGCAGCAAGCTTGACTCGTGAATAATCCAGGTTAAATAAAAAATAAAGAAAGGTTAATTGGAGGTTAAACCTCCTCTTACCAAGCGGACGAGATTGTATATTCTTATCACATCCCCCTGAGGCCCTCTCCCATAGGGAAAATTCTTTGGATTTCCTGCCTTTGGGTCAGACCTTTGAGCACCTGCTCCGTGAACATCCATAAGAACATGACTCCTGGTGGGGCCGGGTTTTCTCATCCAGCCTAATGCTCTTCCAAAGGAGATGTAAACGGCACTTCTACCACCTCCGTGTTGTCCCACATGAGTTGTGCTTGTCCAGTAAAAGCCATAGTCAGGCTTATTTCCCTCATTCTTTATTGGAGTGCATTTAAAAATTGGCGAAATTGCTGGAGAATGGGTGGTATCAGGTGAACGGCTATAATCCAGTGTTAACATCAGTTATAGTCCCATTGCCATTGTCGATATAATGAGGCTGGTGTCCTTTGTATTGGGCATCCTGACCGTAGAAAGGCTGTCCGGGTTTGGGGCAGGAAATCTCTTTAAAATTGTCATAACATTTTTTCTGCCCTGTATCCACAACAGTATAAGGGTTGGGGGAATTAACCTGCTTCTTAGGCCTTTCCTTTAGATGAGCCGAAAACAGCATTCCCCCTAAAAACAGAAAGAAAATTACACTAAAAACTTTAAATGCTTTTCCTTTCATTTCTCTCCTCTGACATTAATGAAAAGATAAAAAAGATAAGAACTTCGTTTTTCTGTTGCTGATGATTTTCACTCCATTTCATCAAATTCCCATCCTCTAAGCGATTTCATCATTAATAATACACACAAAAAATCAGAAAATCACTCTAATAGTGCCAAACAAAGAACAGAAATCCCCCTTATCCCTGAACAAGGGGATTAGAATATCACATATATTCTGATGGTTCCTGTTTTCATATTCCAGAAGGAATGGCTCAAAATGATGAAAGAGGACACGGTAAAACACGGTGCGCTCCGGATGACGTGGACAGTAGACCCTGCTCATGGCAGGGACATTGATTCAAGAAATGTGCCGGGAAGGAGAGATGACTAAAATTCTCTGTTGAGTAATAGAATAGATTAAGGAGTGGGGTATTAATTTGTAAACTTTCGTTTACTTGCAGAAAAAAACATTAATCTCTGCATCAGAAAATTCAGTTTGGATGAACTTCCCCATCTCTTTAATATTCTCAAAGGGAATATGAGTATTGTGGGACCGCGCCTGTATCTGCCTGAGGAATTCAAAGACAGCGACCAATCCCTCAGCACGATAACCAGGGTCAAACCCGGACTAACCGGACTGTGGCAGGTCAGCGGCAGGTCAAATTCTGTTTGCTTTCTACTCTACTTTCTTTTATGACTTAGTAAAAAATTTATGGCAATAGAATCCGCACGATCCCGGAGATCCCTTCTGATGAGATGTCCTTGGTCTTTGACTTCGCAAAGGACAACTTCTATGCCGGCCGCATTGGAGTATGTGTACAGAACGATCTCTTTCCCTTTTTTCTCAACAACGGGATTGGGGTTGCATTGGTTAAACCTACGCCAGATATCGATGCGCTCCCTTGCTGAATACATGGTTATTTTTTCATTAGATGATCCATTGTAGCTCTTGTCTTGAGTGCCAATAACTTGCATGATCGAAATGGGTTTTGTCTTTTTGTCTGGATTATGCGCTCCCTTCGCCATGCCACAGCTCATAGGAGACACCGCAGCAAACAGGTCGGTTTCCTTAGCTAGACGATAGCAAAATAGCCCCCCACTAGAATGACCGGTCGCATAAATAGCTTTAGGATCGGCTATCTTCTGCTCAATCAGAAGTTCAACCACTTTAGTAATAAATCCGACATCATCATAATTAACAGCATGAAAATCATCCATGAAGTTCCATTTTGTGAGAGATTGAACTGATTCTGCGCTGATGACAATTAGGCCATGCTTATCAACGTGTGGACTCCACCTTTCACTCGGGCCATCAGCTTTTCCTCCTGCGCCATGGAAGCAAAATAGGATTGGATAGACGCCTTGGTGATCAAACGTCTTCGGCGTAGTTACGATTAGTCTCCTGGATATACCATCGTGTTCGATCCGGATTTCATTCTTTCCAGGAGAAAGTGACGTGAGATCAGAAGCAAGAGTTTCATGTGGTATAAGGATTAACATGGTGAAAAGCATTAGTAGCAGCGTTTTCTTCATTTAGTTCTCCCAATAATTTATTTTATAGCCATATAACGATGATAGATAACCTGCCGCAGAATTAAAAAACATAACTGAAGGATATAAATTCAGAGAGGGAGTGTCAAATAGAATACAGACTCCCCATGTCACAAATAGTGACTACAATCGCCTAGCCTGAACTATTCATAAAAAAATGGCGATTTTCCTTTTTTTACCTTACAGGCAAGCCGATCTCACAGCATCTGCTTTGTTGCAGGGTATTTGCGGTGAAGGACCACAGCTTCATACCCTGCGCCTCGCATCTGCTGCAAGCTTGACTCGTGAATAATCCAGGCTAGAAAGCTTCTTTTCTGAAAGTGCTTACTAAGCATTCTGGTTTTGATATAATATATTAAAAATGGATGGCAATATTATAGAATAGGAGTATTTTTATGAAAAAATATGTTTTTAGTGTTGTTTTCTTATTGATGGTGTTAGGTGCTGTCTGGCTTTTGGCAGAAAGAATCTCCCGGCCTGAAGCCACTTCTTCTGATGGACTTAAGGTCAGTTATTTCACTTTGGAAGGAGTTCTGACTCCGAAGGGAAGATACTCTATAAAGTTTAAGCTGACTAATATGACGGATCACAACATCACATTTCATCCGAATTATGGTGTTTTTGTTGGGTCACGCTATAATAACGCAAACACCGATTTCGGCCATAGGGCCAAGGGACGGACCATCTCACCAGGTGGCTACGTCAATATGAAAGTCACAAATCATTTCACCAGGGGCGGCACCTATGTTTTCTGGCCCGCCTACCACGCCAACGGTCACTGGGGGCCATATAAATGGAACGCCATTACGGTCAACATCGTGGAATAAAAAATTTGAGAGAACGACAGGCTGGCGGGACCTTTTGGAGAAAAACAAGAAATAAAATGATTGTATATAGATTTAATCGATGTTCTATCCGGAGACATAGAACTCTCTTCTGGTATGGGGCTTAAGAACATTATGACATTAAGAAATATCTGAAAAGATAAAATCAGGTAAATAGATAAACCGGCCCCAATTTAAACTCGACCAATTTGGATAGGAGTGGAAAATAGACTTGACTTTTTTTCACAGTCATGCAAAATAGACTTATGAATATAAATCACTCTCTGAGACAATGGGCTCTTAATCAAAAGTTCCTTCACGGCAGAATGTCATTCATATGCGGGCCCCGTCAGATTGGAAAAACTACTCTTGTCCGGAATCATCTCAAAATAATCAATCAGAGCAAAAATTACCACAACTGGGACAGTCTATCACTGAGACAGGAATTTTCCTCTGACTCCTTCTTTTTTATTGAGAATTTATCGCTCCCTCTGTCCCCGGAAAAAAAACTGCCTGCCAAAGACCGTCACTGGGTGGTTTTTGATGAGATACACAAATATCCCGGCTGGAAAAACATCCTTAAAGGATATTATGATGAATGGAAAAACAGCTTAATTTTCACGGTAATCGGAAGCGCACGCCTCGATTATTTCCGCCAGTCCGGAGACAGCCTTGTGGGAAGGTATTTTCTATTTAAGATGAATCCTCTGCATCCCCATGACCTTACTGATTTTGTTCTCGACCGCGATTCTGTTTGGCATCCTAAGGAGGCTGTGATCCCATTTCCTGAACCGGATAAGGCGTTTCAGGAAGCAGCCGTAATGTTATTTGGCCTCAATGGTTTTCCTGAGCCTGTGAGTGTGGGAACCAAAGAATTTTATGAACGCTGGAAAAACGATCATATCTCACTTATCACTACCGAAGATATCCGTGACCTTTCACAAATAACCCAAATCCAAAAGCTTCAGACCCTTTTATTTTTACTGACTGAGCGAGTGGGGTCTCCCTTGAGTTTGAACAAGCTAAAGAATACCCTTGGATGCGCTCATGCCTCAGTGAAAAATTGGCTGGAGGCCTTAAAAAGAGTGTATTTGGTGTTTGATTTGGCTCCGTATTCGACTCGATTGAAAAGATCTGTTCTTAAAGAGCATAAATACTATTTCTGGGACTGGGGCCTTCTTGAAGATCCTGGAAAAAGATTTGAAAATTTCACGGCTGTCCATTTGCAGCGGGCTGTTTCTGCCTGGAACGAGTGGGGAAAGGGAAATTATCAGCTGATGTATGTGAAGACCAAAGACGGCCGGGAAGTCGATTTTGTGATCACTGAAAAAGACAAACCTTATCTTCTCGTGGAATGCAAAATAAATGAAAAGCAGCTGGTGCGGACCTTGCCTTATTTCAAAGAAAAGCTCAAGGCGCCCATTGCCTTTCAGGTGATTCAGGAACCCGGCTTTCTCAAGCAGGTAGACAGAGGAACTTTCATCATGGGAAAGGACCGATTCCTGCAGATTCTGCCCTGAACAGCCATTGACGTCATCCCTATTTTGCTTTTTTTTGCTTGTGGTTGTGTTTTTTTTGTTTCACTCCATTTCATCAAATTCCCATCCTCTAAGCGACTTCATCATTAACAATACACACAAAAAATCAGAAAATCACTCTAATAGTGCCACACAAAGAACAGAGATCCCCCTTATCCCTGAACAAGGGGATTAGAATATCACTATATTCTGATGGTTCATCAGCCGCAATAGAGAGCTGAGCTTGAGGAGGCGGGGGCCGAGCATCCTTAAAAGTCAGATTAAAGTATTTGATGATCTTGTCTATGACTTTGTGATATTCAATAGCAGTTGATGGGGATACTTTTGCTTTGTTATCACACAAAATCAAATTATCTATTGATTGAAGTGACCTTTCTGTTTATGATTATCCTTTGAGTTTCTGAACAGGCCATATCAGAAAGGCGTTACCTTTAGGTATTACAGCAAGGAGAATGATGAACATAAAATTAATAAAGCCGGATGAGCGGATAGCGAAAAGTGATTCAAGTGCCATGACTTTTAAAATCAAGCAGCTTAATCTCCCTCTTCTGGCTGCTTATACTCCTTCCAGGTACAATGTAAAAATAGTGGACGAATCGTTTGAAAAGGATAACTACGAAGATGATGTTGATCTGGTCGGGATCACGGTTATGACCCAGCTGGCCTGCAGAGCCTATAAAATAGCAGATACGTACAGGGAACGGGGAGTTAAGGTGATTATGGGAGGCATCCACGCTTCAGCCGTTCCTGAAGAGGTACTGGAGCATGCGGATTCTGTGGTTATAGGTGAAGGAGAAGGGGTATGGCCCCAGGTTCTTCTCGATGCGGAGAAGGGAGATCTGAAAAAGAGATATCAAGCAGGAAAAAAGGTTACGCTTGACGGAAGGCCCATGCCCCGGTATGACCTTTATCCAAAGACATCTCTTAGGAGCTATACCCCTTTTGCCTATGGAGTGGAGACTTCCCGTGGATGTCCGTATAATTGTGACTTTTGTTCAGTGGGTTTGATTATGGGGCATAAATACAGAGTCAGGCCTGTGGATGATGTCATCAAGGAAATAGAGGAAAACGAAGATCCGAATATATTTTTTGTTGATGACAACCTTTCACTCAACCGAAGGAAGGGAAAAGAACTGTTTTCTCGAATGATTCCCCTTAAGCGAAGATGGGTAGGGGAGGGAGGAGTGTCTTTGGCAGAAGATAGAGAGCTTTTAAGATTGATTAGACGTTCCGGCTGCCAGGCTCTTCTTGTCGGATTTGAATCCGTTCAAAAACAGACCCGGCAAAGTATGCTTAAACTCAAGAATCTAAAAATTGATTATAAAGAAGCCATGAAGCGCTTCCATGGGGAAGGGATATCCGTATTGGGAGCGTTTGTGTTTGGTTTTGACCATGAAGATAAGGATATATTTGAAAAAACATATGAATTTGCTCTGAAAAACCGTATAGAATTAGCACAGTTAAGGCCCATGGTTCCTTTTCCCGGGACTCAATTATACGAGAGACTTTTAAAGGAAAACCGTTTGTTTTCAAACAAATGGTGGCTCGAGAAGGGAAAGCCAAGAGTACCCCTTTTCCAGCCGAAAAACATGACCGAGGAAGAATTTGCAGAGGGGATGAGGAAATTGGGCAAGTATTTTTATTCAAGAAGTGCCATCATCAAGCGTTTTTTCGGGATAAAACCCTGGAAGAGGAGTGCAGTCAGCTGCCAGCTGTATTTTGGTGCTAATTTGGCCTTCCGAAAGCGTTATTACAACCATTTTGTCAATAGGTCATCCCAGGAGATATCCCTTCTTAAGAGAGATGAGAAGACCCAGGATTGAAAAAAAGAAATCAGGATAAATAAAATGACGGAAGAAAAGGAGATTTGTTGTGAAAGAGAGCAAATACAAACAAAGGCTTATTGAAATAATCAAGGAAAAGTCTCTTTTGGAAAATGTTGACAGAGTTCTGACTTCGGGGAGGAAAAGCCGTTATTATATCGATGCCAAAATGACCACTCTTGATCCTGAGGGCGCTGATCTGGTGGCGCGTTTTATTCTGGAGAAAATCAAACCTTTTAATGTGGAGGCCATAGGGGGATACACACTGGGCGCGGACCCTATAGTCAGTGCTGTGGCTGTGTTGAGCTTCCAGGCAAAAAATCCCATCCCGGCTTTTATTGTGAGAAAGGAATCCAAGCAGCACGGCGAGATGAAGATGATAGAGGGGCCTTTTAAACCCGGCTGGAGAGTGGCGGTGGTGGATGATGTTGTGACCACAGGAGGTTCGACATTAAGAGCGTGCCGGGCCGTGGAACAGGCAGGAGGGAAAGTGGAGGTAGCCGTAACCGTTGTTGACCGCCTGGAAGGGGGCAGGGAAAACCTGGAGAAAGCAGGCTATGCTTTTATTTCGCTTTTGACAAGAGACGACCTCTTGGCGTGAAACAGCCTTTCCTTGTTTAAGAATGAAATCATGAAGGAAGAGAAAAAAAAGCCGAGTTTATTAGTGGCGCTAGTACCTGTCATTTTTTTGGTTCTCGCCCTGTTCGTAACCATTGTTCTGCTGGGTCAGTCAGCTCATATCCCATTGATTCTGGCTGCGGCTGTGGCCGCATGTGTCGCGGTTTACTTAAAATACTCCTGGGAAGAAATTTTGAGCGGTATGATCCACGGAATCAATCTCGCCATGGGTGCGATCCTGATCCTCATGGTTGTGGGCCTTATGATCGGAACCTGGATTTCCGGAGGCATTGTTCCGACTATGATTTATTATGGATTAAAGGTTCTGTCCCCGGGTATTTTTCTGGGAGCAACCATGATCATCTGTTCTATTATCTCCCTTGGGACCGGTTCTTCCTGGTCAACAGCCGGTACAGTGGGGGTCGCTCTCATTGGAGTGGGACATGGATTGGGGGTACCTACAGCCATGGTCGCCGGCGCCATAATCTCTGGTGCTTATTTTGGGGATAAAATGTCTCCGTTATCGGATACGACAAACCTGGCACCTGCTGTTGCAGGGACCGATCTTTTTTCACATATAAGACATATGGTCTACACAGTGGTGCCTGCTTATGTCATCTCTCTTGGATTGTATGCTTTTCTGGGGGCGCGATTTTCAGGAGGAGCGCTTGAGTCCCAGAATATCGAAGCCATACTCTCTACTATAAAATCCAATTTTTTCATACATCCTTTGCTTCTTCTTCCTCCGGTTCTTGTTGTGGTTATGGTCGTGCTTAAGATACCCCCTCTTCCTGCTCTGCTTGGAGGCACGCTGTTAGGGGCTGTATTTGCTGTTTTGACCCAATCCAGGACGCTGGCTGAGATCGTCCAGGCTGCCAATTCCGGTTATGTTTCAAATTCCGGAGTGGCCATGGTGGATGACCTTCTTACACGCGGCGGGCTTATGAGCATGATGGAAACAGTGGCTCTCATTATATGCGCGCTTTCTTTTGGCGGGATCATGGAAAAGACCGGGATGCTGGAGGCCCTGGCTTCGGCTCTTCTGAAAAAAGTCCGGAGAACAGGGAGCCTGGTGGCTACCACTATTTTCACCTGCATAGGAATGAATATTATTGCCGCAGACCAGTATATTGCCATAGTAGTACCGGGACGGATGTTCAAGAATGCGTTTGATGCCAAGGGGCTGCATCCGAAAAACCTTTCCCGTGTTCTAGAGGACTCCGGGACTGTGACTTCTCCTTTAATACCCTGGAACAGCTGCGGGGCTTTTATGGGTGCTACCTTAGGGGTCAGCCCTCTTCTGTATCTTCCTTATGCCTTTCTCAACCTCGTTCAGCCTATGGTCTCTATATTTTATGGTTATACAGGGATAACCATGGAAAAGGTCGAAAAAGACAAGACTTAAGGTTTTTACTATAGACATGGAGAAACTGCAAATGATTTTTGGCATAGGAACAGACCTTATAGAGGTGAAAAGGATCGAGAATCTGATTGAGAAAAGCAGCCGGTTTAGAGACAGAGTGTTCACACAGAGAGAGATCGAATACTGCGAGAGAAAGAAGAACAGAGCCTGCAGTTATGCGGCCCGGTTTGCAGCGAAAGAGGCCTTTTTTAAGGCATTGGGAACCGGATGGAGAAAAGGGGTTGCCTTCCAAGACGTGGAGGTTATCAATAAGCCTTCAGGGAAACCGGAACTTGTTCTCTACGGGAAATCAAAGGAACTATCGGAACACAATCACATTACAAATATTCACGTCTCTCTTTCTCATGTTAGTGAATACGCCCATTCTGTGGTCATACTGGAAAAATAAGCAGGACTCGTCCAGGTTAAGCGTATTTTTCAGATGACGCCGTGTTTTTCCCCGACTTTAACAAAAGCTTGAATGGCTTTGTCAAGATGAGACCGGTCATGAGCGGCTGAGATCTGAACCCTGATTCTGGATTGGCCTTTGGGTACCACAGGGTAGAAGAATCCAATGACATAGATACCTTCTTTCAAGAGATCATTAGCCATATCCTGAGAAAGTTGGGCATCGTTTTTGAACTTTCCGAGCATAATGGGGACAATGGGATGTATTCCCTGTTTGATGTCAAATCCCGCTTTTGTCATTTGATCTCTGAAATACAGGGTGTTCTTCTCAAGCTTGTCTCTCAGCTCCGTGGTTTCGGTCAGGAGGTCAAGTACGGCGATGGAGGCTCCGGCAACGACGGGAGCCAGTGTGTTGCTGAAGAGATAAGGTCTGGAGCGCTGCCTGTAAAGCTCAATGAGTTCTTTCCGCCCTGAGATAAATCCTCCGGATGCTCCTCCCATGGCCTTTCCCAGAGTCGAAGTGATGAGGTCCACTCTTCCCTCCACACCCCTGTATTCAGGTGTCCCTCTTCCGGTTTTGCCTATAAATCCGGTAGCGTGTGAGTCGTCCACCATCACCAGTGAATCATATTTCTCCGCAAGGTCGCATATTTTATCCAGTTTGGCGATATCTCCGTCCATGGAAAAAACTCCATCCGTGGCTGTGAGCCTGTACCGGGTGTCCCGGCTTTTTTTGAGCTGCTCTTCAAGGTCAGCCATATCATTGTGTTTGTAGATGAATCTTTGGGCTTTACAAAGCCGGATCCCGTCTATGATAGAGGCATGGTTGAGCTCATCCGTGATAATGGCATCCTCTTTTCCAAGTAAAGGCTCAAAAGCGCCGCCGTTGGCATCAAAACACGCCGCATAAAGAAGGGTGTCGTCTGTTTTTAAAAATTCAGAGAGTTTGCGCTCAAGTGTTTTATGGATATCCTGTGTGCCGCAGATAAATCTCACAGAGCTCATCCCATAGCCGTGTTTGTCCAGAGTGTTGTGGGCGGCTTCGATGACTTTGGGGTGGCTGGAGAGGCCTAAATAGTTATTGGCGCAAAAATTAAGGACTTTTTCTCCTGTTTTTACCTGGATGACCGCCCCTTGAGGCGTGGTTATGATCCGTTCTTCCTTGTAAAGGCCTGATTCTCTGATAGAATCGATTTCTTTTTTAAGGTCGTTCTTTATTTTGCCGTACATAGAATTCCTCCTCTTACGGTTTCTTTATATTATAGTAAAAAATTTGTTTTTTCTTAAAGGCTTAAAGGCCGGATTTCTCTTTTCTTTTTTGCAGCTCTTTGAGCATGTCTTCTGTCATGGAGGAAAGGTCATATTCCGGCTTCCACCCCCATTCCTTTCGGGCTGCAGAGTCATCAATGGTGCGGGGCCAGGAGTCAGCTATTTTTTGTCTGTAGTCGGGTTTGTAGTCAATGGTGAATTCAGGGATGTGCCGCTGTATTTCCCGGGCTAATTCATGGACCGTGAAGCTCATTCCAGCAACATTAAAATCTGCATGGTGTTTCAGATTATCAAAATCCGCGTCCATGAGATCACAAGTGGCCTTGAGGCAGTCCGGCATATACATCATGGGCAGCATGGTCTCTTTATTTACGAAGCAGGTGTATTTTTTCTTCCTGACCGCTTCATAAAAAATAGCGACCGCATAATCTGTTGTCCCCCCTCCTGGAAGCGTTTTATGGCTTATGATTCCCGGATACCGGCACCCGCGCACATCTGTTTTGAAACGGGAAACATAATAGCCGCACAGAAGCTCTCCCGCCACTTTGGTTATTCCGTATATGGTATTGGGCCCGAGTATGGTTTCCTGCGGAGTGGACTCCCTGGGTGAGCTGGGGCCGAACACAGCGATGGAGCTGGGAACAAAGATTTTTTTTATGCTGTGCTCCCGGCTGGCTTCCAGTATGTTGCGGGTTCCTTCTGTATTGACCTTCCAGGCAAGCTGCGGATTTTTTTCTCCTGTGGCGGAGAGAATGGCTGACATATGAAAAATCAGCGTGATTTTGTGTTTTGCGATGATTTCTCCAAGCCGCCCCGCGGAGAGAACGTCCAGCTTTTCAAAGGGGCCGGAGTCTTTGAGCTCAGATGGAATATCTGTTTTTATATCTGAGGCTATGACACGGCTCTCTCCGTATTTTTTTCTTAAAAGGGGGGTCAGTTCCGAGCCTATCTGGCCCGCAGCACCCGTGACGAGGATTTGTTCTTTGTTTTTCATTCTCTCTTCTTTTCTAAGTATCTGGATTAGGTATAGATTTTATATATGCAGGCGGCTCCAAGTCAACAACAAAAATACCACTATTCATAAAATAAGCGCGGTGAAGGACCACAGCTTCATACCCTGTGCCTCGCATCTGCAGCAACCTCGACTTGTGAATAGTAGGTATTTTATTAATAATTCTTAATGCAACTTTTAAGTTATGTATAATAGCTAATGGCTTATTTTTTTATTATAATCGATTCCGAGGAGAGAATTTATGAAAAAATCATTGGGAGCAAAACCCATAGTCTACCCGGCGCCTGTTCTCATAGTGGGCTCTTATGACAGCTCCGGGAGGCCGAATCTTATGACTGCGGCCTGGGGCGGCATATGCTGTTCTGATCCCCCTTGCATCACTGTCTCTTTAAGGGAGAGCAGGTACAGTTTTCACAGCATAATGGAGAGAAAAGCATTCACTGTGAGTATTCCGTCAGAGGGATACGCGGCAGAGGCTGATTATATTGGAATGGTTTCAGGGAAAGATGTGGATAAATTTGCAGCTACCGGCCTTACTGAAGAAAAGGCAGAGTTTGTGGATGCGCCCTCTGTCAAAGAATTTCCCGTAGTTCTTGAGTGCCGGTTGAGCGATACCCATGAAGTGGGAGTGCACACTCAATTTATAGGGACCATTGTGGATGTGAAGGCCGAGGAATCAGTACTGGGCAAAGACGGACTTCCCATGCTTGATAAAGTCAGGCCGGTCATATTTGCTCCGGTGAGTTATGCTTATTATGGAACGGGCCGTTTCATAGGGTCTGCTTTTTCCTTTGGAGACAGGTTTAAAAAATAAGAAAGCCTTGGGGACATCCCATTAGGTACCACCCTAGTATAGAACCCCGCATTTACGTAAGCGGCTTACTGCCGGAATGCAATCTTCCTTTGTCCTGCCTCGTAAGAACCCAATTGATATAGGGACTTACGTCTGCAGGATTGCGGTGGTGTATGAAAGGGAAATATTTCAGTTGTCATTTTTGTAAAAAGTATGCATATCCTTGAGATTAAAACAAAAAATTGCTCATCGCCATTTTTTTATGAATAGGCCAGGCTAGAATATTTTTTAATATCCAACTGATTCAGTAAGATAGGGTGGTACCTTATGGAGCGTCCCCATAAATTTTTTTTCTTGACAAAGCTTCGCTGTGGGATTATCTTATCTAATAAAGGTGAACAAAATGGTGAACAGACCAAGACTGGAATTGACCGAAAGGCAAAAAAAGGTTCTGCAGGCGGTGGAGGATTTCATCTTGAAGCACGGCTGCGCGCCTACCATACGGCGGCTGGCCGGGATCCTCAATATTCAGAGCCCCTCCGCCGTGTTCAAGCACATCTCCAGTATAGAGAAAAAGGGGTATTTGAGAAAAGATGGAGGGGAGATCAAGCTCACGGGAGCCTGTTCTTTGGAGCCTCATGTTCAGGTGCCTCTGGTCGGTCTGGTCCCTGCCGGAGACCCCAGGGAGGTTTTTGACAACAGGGAAGAGGCCGTGGATGTTCCCGAGTGGATGCTGGGGCGTAAGAAAGGAAATGTTTTTTGTGTTCTTGTCGAAGGGAAAAGTATGGTGGATGCTTATATAGACGATGGGGACCGGGTGCTTTTGGAGAGGACCCATACAGCTCATTCGGGAGAGATGGTGGTGGCCTTTCTTGATGACGGTTCCATCACGTTAAAGAGATTAAAGATCGATAACGGGAATATTTTTCTGGTCCCTGAGAATCCTGAGTTCAAACCCATACAGGTTTCGGAACTGAAAATAATCGGGCGGGTTATCGGAGTTTTGCGGAAATACTGATCCGGTCGATCCGGCTTTCCGAGTTTAATAACCTGGATTATTCACAAGTCGAGGTTGCTGCAGATGCGAGGCACAGGGTGCGAAGCTGTGGTCCTTCACCGCGAGTACCCTGTAGCGAAGCAGATGCAGTGAGATCGGCTTGCCTGAAAGGTAAAAAAATGGCGATTAAAATGAAAGTTAGAACAAATAAAAATATTTCAGTTGTCATTTTTGTAAAAAGTATGCATATCCTTGAAATCAAAAC
>JAGGYH010000031.1 GCA_021162615.1 Candidatus Aminicenantota bacterium | reverse complement strand
GAGGCTTTCCGGTATTCACTGTTACGCACTTTATCGATGACCTTGTTGAATTGGGATACCACATGGAAGAGGTCGAAGACGATCTTGACATGAGGAACCTTGCTCTTTACCGCCAGGATATAGGGATCCCACATGTCCATCACCACGGCTTCCAAGTTTTTTCTTTGTCGGGATGTCATGCCCGAGAAGAATCGCTTCAGTGTCCGGGCTTTCCTGTCTTTGCCCACCCAAACCACTCGCCCGCTCTCGTAGTCGAGAACCACCGTCAGGTAGCGGTGTCCTTTGCGGATGGAGATCTCGTCTATGGCCAGGATGCGAAGCTCCTGATAATCGGTCTTTCCGTAGTCTCTCTCCAGAAACTTCTGGTCCACAGCCTTGACTGTTTTCCAGTCCAGGCCCAGATGACGGGATACCTCCTGGATAGTCATGAATTTGCAAAGCTCGTAAATATAACGCGCCAGTCTCTTGGTCACCCGCAGATAAGGATCGAACAGATCGAGCTCTTCGATGGGAATCTTTTGACAGTGGGAACACACGATCTTCCGGTAATGGCAGAGGATCCAGAGCCGTGTCTGTCCAAAGTCCAGGTCTCGGACCCATCGTTTTTCCTGACTGTGGATCCCCGTTGCTTTCTTCCCACAGATATGGCAGATAGGTTGGAATCTTTTGTCCGGTACTGCCTTCAAGTAAGCCTTCCGGGCACCGGAGGATATCCGCTGCCGAAGAATACGGATTCGCGGAAAAGGGAAGTAATGTGTTATACTCAGTGAGGACATCGTTGGTCTCCTTTGGATGCAGATTTAGAGACGAGATATCTCTATTATCCATTGGAGATACCAGATGTCCGTTTCTCTTTTCAAGCATTTTATTTCAGCCTATCTCTCAACTAAATGGGAGAAGAACCAAAAATTTTAAGTTACTTGAGAAATTATAGACCTTCTAACCATTTCTTGTAGTGAATGGATAACCATCAGATCTTCCTGTTGACTTACATATTAATATGTGCTACACGTATTTATGTGATAAGGAGCTTAACCATGGAAAGACAAAACATCACGTTGTCCCTTCCCAAAGATTTGCTTCAAAAGGCAAAGATTCTCGCGGTAAAGAAGAATAAATCTTTGAGCGGTCTTCTCAGTGAATATATTGCTATGATGACCAAGGAAGAAGAAGCCTACCAGGCAGCCAAAACCAGGCATCACCGTATATTGAAAAAGGGATTTGACCTCGGATTGCGTGGAGAAACCCCTTGGAAGAGGGAACAGCTTCATGAAAGATAAGGTCTTTCTGGATACCAATATCATAGTGTATGCCCATGACCGCAGCAGCGGCAAAAAAAATGCGATAGCTAAGGAAATCATCGGTTATTTATGGGAAAGCAAAAAAGGAGTCATCAGTGTTCAGGTTCTTCAGGAGTTCTTCGTTTGTGTGACTCAAAAGATTTCAAATCCTTTACAAATAAAAAGTGCGAGAATGATACTTGAGTATTTATCGACTTGGGAGGTCGTCGTTAATGATAAGCACATCACTCTGCAAGCTATAGATATTCAGGATAAATTCAAGTTATCATTCTGGGATTCCCTGATTATTCAAGCGGCTGTTCAAGGTCAAGCCGGAACTCTTTTAAGTGAGGATTTGCCTGACGGTCAAGTTGTCATGGGTACAAAGATTTTGAATCCGTTCTCTGGAGAATGGAAAAGTTATCTGTAAATTGTTCTACTTAAGGATTTACCCTGCTGGAGTTATTTTCCTGCCGGCAGGTTCATCTTGCGCAGCAGTTCCTGGTAGCGGGGTTCGTCATGGAGGAGATCGACGAAAAGGGGTACCACACCCATAACAATCATGTTAGGATCATCCACTTCTACACCTTTTTCCAGCTTATAAAATGCTTGGATAGCTTCCTCAAGCTTGTTCTCTCTGGATAATTTTATACCTTTTTTAAAATATGCGATAGCCTCTTCTTCCCTCTTTTGTTCTTCTGTCGTCTCTTTGACCAACGTAACCTTAATTTTCTGAATAATATTAGGACTAAGTTTCAACTCGCCTGTATAGCTTTCATATCCCCCTTTTTTTATGTGAGTGTTGCATTAGATTATTGAATCCGCCTCTATTTAAAAAAATATAAATTGAATTATGATATACATCAACCTAACGCGGCGCTCACCGGGTGCGGTGGACGGCTCGCCGGAGGCGAGACGAATGCTGTATCTGGTGAAGCGGTCTTGTTCCGAGGCGCGTTTCGCGCCGAGGGACGAGACCGCGAACGAAGTGAGCGCCGCATTCCGTCGGACAAGCGAAGCGCTGTCCGACGGAACGATTGGTTTAACCTGCGCGAGCAATAAAACCATGAACGGGGACTAAGCGCGTGCTCGCGTCAGGTTGAAACCATTGTTATGTGCTTAACCGAATATTATTTGCTTATTTTTACTGCGTTTTCTGGCCAATTCCCAGAAAGAAAATCTTCAACAACTTTGTAGAAAAATTCTGCTTTTTCTAACCAAGGTAAATGACCAGCATCTTTGATTATTAGGCTTTGTCCCAAAGTGACGTGAAATTTCAGTTCTATGCATAGGAAACTCTCAATCTAGAAAACCGTAACGGCTTATGGATATGAAGGTATTTTCTCCAAAGTTCATCCCAGAGAGCCAGCTTATAGATCTTCCGAAAAGCGATCATCAGCCAGTTCTCTAACACATCTATGCAAAGTGCTCCTGCTCTGAGCACATCCCTTAATCCTTCTTACTTCCTTCTCTGCCATTCGAAAGGAAAGATGAATCGCTTGCCCCACTGCCGCTTCCAACGCCTCCCTTTGATATTGTTTGTAGGGAAGAATCGAGAGCTTCTCTCTCAAGGGGGAAAAAATCTTCCCTGTTTGCCGGTCAAGCAGCTGTGCCAGCCGATAGTGGATTGGACCAAAAGAAGTGATGAATTTCCGGGACCTGGGCTGATGCCCATGTCTGTAATATCTTTCAGGATGGCGGGATTTATATTCCTGTATCGCTCTCTCTTCCAAAGCGTTGAGAATCGTTTTAATGATATTTTTCATCAGTTTGTTTTGATCTTCCTGAAGACCTCGCAAAATTCCATTGAGTGTGAGACCTTTTTCTGGTATTTTATAAGAAAGGGCGATCTTGATTTCGAGTTCGTCCATGGGGCTACACCTCCATTGTTTTTGATAACTTCTTTTGAAGGTTGTAGCCCTTTTCTTGTTTTCATGTCAACCTTTTCCCGTCACTTTGGGACAAACT
>JAGGYH010000025.1 GCA_021162615.1 Candidatus Aminicenantota bacterium | reverse complement strand
GTTTTGATTTCAAGGATATGCATACTTTTTACAAAAATGACAACTGAAATATTTTTATTTGTTCTAACTTTCATTTTAATCGCCATTTTTTTACCTTTCAGGCAAGCCGATCTCACTGCATCTGCTTTGTTACAGGGTACTCGCGGTGAAGGACCACAGCTTCGCACCCTGTGCCTCGCATCTGCAGCAACCTCTACTTGTGAATAATCCAGGTTAAAAGAGGTATTTAATAATTAAAAATCCTCCAAGAAGAAGGATAAAAAAGAGCAGTGCAAAAAGGTTGAAATACTTTTCAATGAAGGACTTGATCCCCGGACCGAATTTCTTAAACAGAGCAGCGACGATAAAAAAGCGTAAAGACCTGCTGATTGCGGAAGCTGTGATGAAGAGAGGGAGGTTCAGTTTAAAGACGCCTGAGGCTATAGTGAATATTTTGTAAGGGATAGGCGTGAAACCAGCGGCAAAAACATACCAGAATCCGCTTTTTTGGTAATGATACAGGACATTTTGGAACATATTTTCTGTAAAGCCAGGAATGTAATGGAAGAAAAAACCGCTTGCGGATTCCCAGAAGAAATATCCGATGGCATAGCCCAGCACCCCGCCTATTATGGAAGCAAGAGAAGCATAAAGGGCAAGTCTCCAGGATTTCTTTATAGAACCCAGACAGAGCGCTATGAGAAGCGGGTCAGGGGGGATCGGGAAAAAAGAGCTTTCTGCCAGGGCAAGAACAAATAAGGCAAGGGGGCCGTAGGGGGTTTCAGCCCAGTGAAGGACCCAGTCATAAAGTTTTCTAAGAAAGTTCATATTTTGTTTTCTGAAAGAGCGATCCTATATCTTTATTTTTTATGGTCTTATGGTCTGTCATATCTCTGTGGAGAGGGGTCACTGTGATATATCCCCTTTGAATGACATGGACATCACTGTTTTTGTCTCCTATGGCTTTGGGTGTTCCTGTTCCGATCCAGTAATAATCTCTTCCCCTGGGATCTTTTTTGCATATGATTTCAGGATGGTATCTTTTCTGCCCCAGTTTTGCTATTTTTATTCCCTGTACAGGAGGAGAGGGGATGTTGATGTTTAAGGTGATTCCTTCAGGAAAGGGGCTGCCGATCAGCTGTTTTAAGAGGGAGAGTATGAATTCTGCTGCAAATTCGAAAGAAAAATTTCCATTCTTATCAGGAAGGAGCGAGACGGCCAGCGATGGTATTCCCAGGAATGTTCCCTGTAAAGCGCCGGCAACCGTACCCGAATAAGAAGTGTCCTGCTGCCCCAGATTTGGTCCGGGATTCATACCTGAAATAATGAGATCCGGTTTTTGATGAAGAATATTTTGTACGGCAATATAGATGCAATCCGCCGGTGTGCCGTTCACCGCATATGTATTCGAGTCTACTTTTTTAATCCGCAGCGGGTGATGCAGTGTCAAAGCAAGGGAAGTTGCGCTTTTCTCACTGTCTGGAGCAACGATGGTGACATCCGCTTTCCTCTTAAACTTGTTTTTAAGGACCTGGATTCCTTCTGAATAGAATCCGTCGTCATTGGTCAGGAGGATCAGTGGGTGGCTGTGTATGTTTGTTATCGTCATTTTTTTGTGAATAATCCCGGTCGTTGTTTTAAAGGGCTATAGTATAGCATTTTTATGTATTCGCATATAGATTTATTCTTATCCCTTTGGTTTCTGCGGGATACCATGTGTAAAGTGGTCGGGACGAGCGGATTTGAACCGCCGACCCCACGCACCCCAAGCGTGTGCGCTACCAGGCTGCGCCACGTCCCGACCCGGGCCATATATTATATCAGATAAGTGATTTTTTACAACCAAAGAAAAAGCCCTGAAAATCACTTTTCAAGAGATTCAGACAGGTTCACTAATTGTTCTTTTATCTTAAATAAAAGTTTTTTCAAACGCTCAGGATTTACAGGAACAGAACCTTTGATATTGAATTCATTTTCAATTTTTCTTTTTGCTCCAGCATGAGTAAGGCCTTTGTTTTCTATAAGGTCCTTTAGCCGTTTTATTATTTGAATGTCTTTTTCTCTGAAGATTTTTTTGCCCGCACCTGTCCGGCCCGAGTTTAAAAAATAAAACTCTTTCTCCCATCTGTTTATAGTCTTGGGATTTATTTTGGTGATCTTCGTGACTTCGGATAGGGTATAGACTATCTTATCCGGTTGGTTGGATTCCTTCATTGTCAGCAAAGTGGTAAAAGCCCATCCTCATAAATTTTAATTTTCCTATTCTAACAAATTGGTACATTATCACGGATTCATAACAAGGTCAATATTTACATATAATTTCTGCATAAGAATCGCCTTAAGTACAGTCATTTGACAACTTAAGGAGTCTGTACAATAATAAAAAATAAGAGAGCATATATATGAGAGAGGAGGAAAAAGTATGAAGAAATATTTTCTCATATCAGTATTGGTCCTGTTAAGCACTTTATTCATCTCCAATCTTATGTTTGCCCAGAGATATTCCAGGTATTCCTTTAGTGATGATTACCTTTATGAATTGAACCTTACAGAGGGCCAGGTCAAGGCCATTAATGAGCTTGAAATCCAACATGAAAAAGAAATGACTCCTATTCTATTTGAACTAAGAAAACTATATATAAAACTTGATGAGCTGGAAATGCAAAGAAGCCCTGACAGCCAAGAGATAGACAAATTGATTGGGAAGATCGAGAGTGTGGAAGACGGGATCATTGAGAAGGAAATTCAGCTTGAAAGTAAAATAAGAGATCTCCTCACTGAAGAGCAGAGGGATGTGCTGGACAGTTCCTATGGATACGGAGCCTATAGAAGGCCAGGCCTGGGCCGGTTTGGCTATGGTGTGGGCCCTAACCGTTTCGGAGGAGGACGCGGATGGGGTCCGGCAAGAGGAGGCGGCCGGGGTTTTTTTGGATATGGCCGGTACAGCAACAGATTATACCGTAGATTTGGTTATGGAAGGGGACTTGGTCAAGGCAGGCTGGGAAGATATTACAATTTGCGTTTCCGAAGAGGGCGCTGGAACTGGTAGCTGGCTTTATAAATAATGCGGATCAGAATCCTCGGAGCCGAATCTTTAGGAGTTCGGGGATTGTGCTGTGTGGTTGAAACAGAAGAGCGGAAGATCGTCGTAGATCCGGGAGTGGCTCTGGGATACAGGCGCCATGGGCTTCTTCCCCATCCTTTCCAGGTAGCTGTTGGGGAAAAAGTCAGAGAAAGCATCATAAAAGAGCTAAAAAACAGCACGGACATCGTCATAAGCCACTTTCACGGCGACCATGTCCCTTTAGTCGATGCGAATCCCTATCAGCTTGATGCCAAAAAAGTATCCGATTCTTTTGCTAAGCCTTTTTTGTGGTGCAAGGGAGAAAAGGAAATATCCCATGCTATGAGAATAAGAAGAAAGCAGCTCTCAGATATGCTGGGGCGTTCCTTTCCGGATGCTGAGGGAAAAAGTAACAGCCTCTTTCGATTTTCAAAAGCCGTATATCACGGCGAACCTGATAGCCGGAGGGGAAAGGTGATGATGACGCGCATTGAGGACGATAAAGTATTTGTCCATGCCTCAGACATACAGCTGATGCACAGCAGGGCTGTGTCTCAGATATTGGACTGGAAACCAGATATCGTACTGGTATCAGGGCCTCCTTTATATCTCAAGCAGATGTCAAATGAAAAAAAGGAAAAAGCACTGACTGAAGCTGTAAGACTTTCTAAGGGAGTTGGTGTCTTGATCTTAGACCACCACCTCCTTCGAAGCAATGAAGGATATGCATTGCTCAAAAAAATTGAGTCTGGATCGGGCAATAAAGTCATGTGTGCGGCTGAATTTATGGGGAAGAGACCTCTTTTATTGGAGGCAAAAAGGAGATTATTATATAGGGAGATGCCTGTTCCAGACGGATGGCATAAAGAATATGCAAGGAACAGAGTGGATACATCTGAATATAGAGTATGGCGGGGATACAAAGTGGACCAAAATGAAAAGAATGTCAACTAAAAGGATGAAACACACTCCCTTGGCAGAACGTATGAGGCCTAAAAGTCTTGATGGGTTTTACGGCCAGGAACACCTTATTGGAGAAGGCCGGATACTTGCCCAGCTCATCAAGGCTGATAGTTTGATTTCTCTTATTTTCTGGGGCCCGCCGGGTTCCGGAAAAACGACCCTTGGCGCGATCCTGGCTGACCATTTTAACCTCCCCTGCATGTTTTACAGTGCTGTTCTTTCAAGCATCAAAGAGATTAAAAAAGCGATGGAGGAGGCCGAGGAACACAGTAGATTATACAGGCAACCAACCATTATTTTCATTGATGAGATCCACAGATTCAATAAAGCACAACAGGCGGCCTTTCTTCCCTATGTTGAAAAAGGAGAGATTATCCTATTTGGATCGACCACTGAAAATCCGTCTTTTGAAGTGATCGCACCCCTTTTGTCACGGACTAAGGTATTGAAGTTGAATGCGTTGGAGCCGGAAACATTGGAAAAAATACTGAATAATGCTCTACAGGACAGAGAAAGAGGATTGGGAGAGAGAAAGACCCATATATCAAAAGAAGCCATGGACGCCGTAATCGTATACGCTGACGGCGATGCGAGAAGGGCTCTGAATACCCTGGAGATTGCGGTCCATCTGGCCAAGGATGATAAAGTAGATTTAGAAGCTGTCAAAGAGGCCCTGCAGCAGAGGATTCTTCTCTATGATAAAAAAGGCGAAGAGCATTTTAATCTCATTTCTGCTTTACACAAAAGCTTAAGAAACAGTGATGTGAATGCCTCTCTCTATTGGCTGGCAAGAATGATAGCAGCAGGTGAGGACCCGATGTATATAGCAAGAAGGCTGGTCAGGTTTGCTTCGGAGGATGTAGGACTTGCAGATAATAATGCTCTCAATATAGCTCTGAATGCCAAGGACTCCTTTGAATTCATCGGTTCTCCTGAAGGGGAACTTGCTTTAGCCCAGGCGGTCATTTATCTCGCTTCAGCCCCTAAAAGCAATAGTGTGTATAAAGCATTCAGCAAAGCCGTCAAAGATGTGGAATCATCTCTATTTGAACCGGTTCCTCTTCATTTAAGGAATCCTGTTTCTTCATTAATGAAAAAACAGGGTTATGGAAAAGACTACAAATACGCACATGACTTTGGTGAGGCCACTACAGACATGGAAACAATGCCGGAAAATCTTAAAAACAGGGAATATTATGAACCGGGGTCCATGGGATTTGAAAAAGAGATGAAAAAAAGACTGGAGTGGTGGAATGAGATCAAAAAAAAGATTAAAGAGAAAAAAGGACCTCCTTTATAAGGATTAACCTGACCTATTCATAAAAAAATGGCGATGTATTTATAATTTATTTTTTTTTATCTTCCTTTATTAAATAGTAGATTTCCCAGCTCAGCTCGTCTGCGAGACATCCTATACAGGATTTTTCTGTTGTGGCGATTTCTTCATCTTTTATTTTTTCTTTTATGATGTTTTTGACGAGCTTCCTGATTTTATAAAGCAAAATATAGTTTATCATTATCTTACAAACGGAATAATAACAACTTGCTCTGGTTTAGTAAAGCAAGGGCATGAAGCTCTTTTCTTTTGACGGGCCCATTGTTTTGTTATAATGATATGATATCAATGATATTATTGAATAAGCTTGGCTTGATAAGGATCATGAAGAGAAGTGCGGTATTTTATTTTGTCTTTATTTATGCCCTGAGTTCTTGTTCTTTTCAAAAAAAACAGGAGCCGGCTGTGGAACCGGTTCTTGATTTTCCAATAATACAGGAAGGCGAGGTTTGTTTCGAGGGCGAGATAAACAGATTTATGACACGAAGTGAGAACAGGGTGTATTTTTCTTCTTCTAAAGGGAATTTGTACTGTATAGAGGAACTTAAGCAAGGAGCGCTATTGCTGTTTGCATCAGGAATTGATTTTGTTTCTCCGCCATATATTAGCACTGAATACATTTTTCTTTATGACAGCATGAACAATATTTATTGTATCCGTAAAAACGGCGCATTGTTTTGGAAGACTCGCATAGAAGAAAATATCTCGGGAGGCATAGCCGCTTCCCATGGGAAAATATTTTTCGGGACTGAAAACGGAAATTTTCTGTCCTATGAGGCTGATTCCGGAGAATACCTCTGGGGAATGAAAACAGAAGGACCTATCCGGTCATTGCCTGTCGTCATAGATGATACGGTTGTATTTGGATGCGATGACAGGAAAGTGTATTTTGTAAACTTTGATGGGGACATAATAAAAGAGTATGAAACAGGAGGTCATGTCAGAGGATCCTTTGTGTACAGACAGGGCCGGCTTTATTTTGGCTCCTACGATGAATACTTTTACTGTATCCATATGGAGAAAAAAAAGATCGAGTGGAAAGTTAAAACAGGCGGAAAAGTTCATGCTTATCCTTTGCTGGGCAAGAAATGTGTCTTGTTTGTTTCCTGGAATAATGTTCTTTACTGTTTGAATGATAGGAACGGCACGGTTTTATGGTGGAACCAAATTCCTGCCCGGTGCCTGTTTCCAATAGAGGCCGTCGGATCCCGGCTGCTGGTCACATCTCTCTCTTCAGAAGTGAACTGCTTTGATATCAAAACGGGTGAAGATAAAGGAGAATATATCGTTAAAAATGAATTGAGATCCAATCCTCTATGGTTCCGTGACACCCTGCTTTTATCGGTTTATGATAAAGAGAATGATATGAGTAAGATACTTTTTTTAATAAAAGGCAAAGAATTGTTAGAAAAAAAATTGTGAGAGGAGATTTAACATGAACAGGGAAGAGGCTTTTAAATTAGTCAAGAAATATCTAAAAAACAAAAATCTCGTTAAACACTCTCTTGCTGTCGAAGCATGCATGAGAGCCCTTGCAAAAAAATTTAATGAGGATGTCGAAAAATGGGGACTTGCCGGATTATTGCATGATATCGATTATGAAATGACCGAGAAATCTCCTGAAAAGCATGGAATAGAGGCCATGACCATCTTAAAGGATTATGATATTGACCCAGATATCCTGAGGGCCATAAGGGCTCATTCAGGGAGATCGGAGTGTGAATCAAAGATGGACTGGTCCATATATTCTGTAGATCCCCTAACAGGGCTTATTGTTGCCGCTGCCCTTATGCATCCCAGTAAAAAAATAAGAGAGGTTGATTCGGATTTTGTCAAAAGACGATATAAAGAAAAAAGTTTTGCCAGGGGGGCTAAGCGAGAGGTTATCCAAGAAATCAGTAATACAGGACTTGAACTGGATGAACTTATTTCCATAAGTTTGAAAGCCATGCAGGATATTGACCAGGATCTCGGACTTTAAAACAGGAGGAATGGATTATGCCAAAAAAGCTTTTCCGATTACAGAGCAGCAAAATGATTGCGGGGGTGTGTACCGGAATATCAAGATACTTTGATCTGGATGTTTCTCTCATTAGATTGATTTTTGTCGGGCTTGCCTTGATCACTGCCTTATTCCCCATGCTGGTTTTTTATATTATAGCCTGGATCATTATTCCAACGGAGGAAGAAGCTCCTTCCTCAAAAAAGAAGAGGGAGTCATCCAAATAGCCGTTCGGCATTTTAATATGGATCCGTCAGGATGGATGAGCTGTTTGACTTCTTAGGACATATTCGTTATTTTAATCCTGTTTTAAAGTGATGATTAGAGGAGTGGAAAGAGACTGATGACTCCAATGGAAGATATCCCTTTCAACCACATAGCTGTTGAAGGAATGATGAAGTCCGGGAAAAGAAGACTGGTTCAGGCATTATCTCAAGAAATTGGAGGAAAAGCTGTTTTTGACCAGGAGGATAATCCCTACTTAAGAAATTTTTATGAAGAAAAAGAAGGGGCTGCTTTTTTGACGCAGCTCGTTTATCTTGTCAATAGATATCACCAACAATCAACCTTGCTGCAGAGGGATCTGTTCTCAGAACGGATCATATGTGACTATCTTTTTGAGAAGGACAAGATATATGCCTATCAGACTTTGACGGATGAAGAATTAATAGTATATGAGAAAATATTCGGTATTTTCTACGAAAAAGTAGCTAAGCCGGATTTAACCATTTATCTTCAAATATCTCTGGATACGATTCTGGAGAGGATATCAAAGACCGGATCGGAAATGGAGAAAAATATTTCTGAAAAGTATCTGGAAGACATACTGGAGGCCTTTGATTATTTCTTTTTCAATTATCAGGCGACTCCTTTGCTGGTCGTTAAAGCAGATAATCTTGATTTTGAAAGAAAGGAAGATGTGGAGGATATTGCTGACAAAGTTGCCCAGATGAAAAAAAATACTCTTTATTATGTCCCCCTGGACAGACAGAACCAGAAAAAGAGAGAGAAGACAGATAAATGAGACTTTACCTCAATCCTGATAAGTAAAGGCAGGATGGGGAGAAAGGAAGAAACATGTCTGAAAATTTAAATCAAAGGGTCATCATTCCAGACCTGATCAAAAAAAAGAGAAAAGGAGAAAAGATTGTTGCGTTGACTGCCTATGATTTTCCTACGGCAAAGATAGTTGACAGTGTGGGAGTGGACATTGTGCTTGTGGGAGATTCCCTTGGCATGGTTGTTCTAGGCTATGCTGATACCATCCCTGTGACTATGGATGAGATGATCCACCATACGAAAGCAGTGAGCAGAGGAGTCAAAAGAGCCCTTGTAGTAGGGGATATGCCCTATATGAGCTTTCAAATCTCCAAACAGGAAGCTGTACGGAATGCTTTTCGTTTTGTAAAGGAAGCCGGAGCGAGAGCTGTAAAGATAGAAGGGGCCTCTCCCTTTCGGCTGGAGATAATACACGCTTTGATAGAAGCAGAAGTCCCTGTTATGGGCCATGTTGGACTGACTCCCCAGTCAGTCAACCGGATAGGTAGTTTTAAAGTCAGAGGAAAGAATAAAGAAGAGGCTGACCAGATCATAAATCAGGCAGAAAAATTGGAGGAAGCAGGTGTTTTTTCAATAATCCTTGAGTGTATTCCCTTGGAACTGGCAGAGGTTATCACGGACAGGTTAGGTATTCCTACTATAGGTATCGGAGCTGGCCGATTTTGTGATGGACAGATTCTGGTTTTCCACGACCTATTGGGATATTCAACCGGATACTTGCCTAAATATGTAAAAAAATACGTTGACCTGAATAAGATATTCATTGATGGGATCAGTCAATATGTGAAAGAGGTAAGAGAAAATACATTTCCTTCGGATGTCTATTCCTATCATTCCAGGGAAATAGAAAGGGCCTTTCTATCAAGAAAAACCAAAAAATAGGGCTTCGAAAGTTTTTTTAAGAGAGCAGGAAACAATCATGAAAGTGATACAAAGCATTGAGGAAATGAAGAAGGAAATGCGAAGACACCGGCATGAAAGGGAGTCCATAGGTTTTGTCCCCACTATGGGGTATTTACATGAAGGGCATTTGAGTCTGGTCAGAGAAGCTGTTAAAAGGACAGACTGTACTGTGGTGAGTGTGTATGTAAATCCCACTCAATTCGGTCCGAATGAAGATTTTGAACAATATCCCAGGGACCTGGACAAAGATGCAGAGATACTGGACGAGGAGGGAGTGGATTATTTGTTCACTCCTAAGGACAGTGATATGTATCCGAATGAATACAGAACATATGTTGAAGTGCAAGACCTGCAGGATGTGATGTGCGGTGCTTCAAGGCCCGGCCATTTCAGGGGTGTTTGTACCGTGGTTATGAAGCTGTTTCATATTGTAGGGCCCGATAGAGCCTATTTTGGGCAGAAAGATGCCCAGCAGGCTGTTATTTTGAAAAAAATGGTTGAAGACCTCAATATGGATATCGCAATATCAGTCCTACCTATTGTCAGGGAAAAAGACGGAGTGGCCTTAAGCTCAAGAAACAGCCTCCTTAAGAAGGAGGAAAGGTCAGCTGCCAGATGTTTATTCAGAAGCCTTCAGTTGGCGATGGAGGCTGTTAGAGGAGGGAAGAGGGAATCAAGTGAAGTAGTCAATTTGATAAGGAATGAGATAGGAAAAGAAAAATCAGCTAAGATAGATTATATTGAGATCGTCAATAAAAATACCCTTGAATCCATGATGGAAATAAAGCAAGGAAGGACACTTATTGCTTTGGCCGTGTATATAGGAAAAGTTAGATTGATAGATAATATGATTGTTTAAGCTTGATCGATCCCGATTTGATGAGGTGATGATTTTTGTGAAAGATCCAGGTAGGATGATTAAGGAGGCATAAGAATGATAAGAATCATGCTTAAATCCAAGATACATAATGCAAAGGTCACAGAAAAAAATGTTAATTACCAGGGAAGTATTACCTTAGCCAAAGATTTGATTAAAGAGGCAGATCTTTTTCCTTTTGAACAGGTCCATATCTATAATATTTCGAACGGAGAAAGATTTATAACTTATGTGATACAGGATGAAAAAAGGCCCGGAGTTGTGTGTCTGAACGGAGCAGCGGCTCATAAGGTCAGTATCGGGGATAAAATCATTATTGCTTCCTATTCTCAAATGAGTGACGAGGAAGCTGACTTTCACAGGCCAAAAATACTGATACTGGACAAAGACAATAAGATCAAAGAGACCAAATTCTGAAATTCAGGTGTGGACGTGGCGATTTTGAAGATTTAGCCTTCCATATCTGATTTTCACATTTTATGAATAACCAGGATCAGTCGAGGTGGTAGTTAGGTGCTTCTTTGGTAATGATAACATCGTGGACATGACTTTCCCTGATTCCTGCGGATGTGATCTTGATAAATTTTGCTTTTTTCTGCAGGTCCTTTATGCTAGAGCAGCCAGCATAGCCCATTCCTGCCTTAAGGCCGCCCACCATCATCTGTATTATGTGAGTAACACTGCCTTTATTAGGGACACGGCCTTCTATGCCTTCAGGTACTAATTTTGCTCTATTAGTTGCGTCTTGAAAATACCTATCACCGGTCCTTCCTTCACGCATGGCTTCCAGAGATCCCATGCCTCTGTAAATTTTATAAGAGCGTCCCTGATAAATGACAACTTCTCCCGGGGATTCATCAGTTCCAGCTAAGAGATTGCCTATCATGACTGAATCAGCTCCGGCAACTATGGCTTTTGTGATGTCGCCGGAAAATTTAATTCCTCCATCTGCTATGAGAGGAATGTCATGCGCTTCTGTGACTTGATAAACATTGGCAACAGCTGTTATTTGCGGGACACCGGCGCCGGATATGATTCGAGTCGTACAGATAGATCCGGGACCGACTCCGACTTTCACGGCATCTACATCGAGTTTTATGAGATCTTTGGCAGCTTCTGCCGTTGCTATATTGCCGGCAATAAGCTCTACATCCGGAAACTTATTTCTTAATATTTTGATCGTGTCCAGGACTTTCTGTGAATGCCCGTGCGCTGTGTCAACCACGAGCACATCACTTTTTGCATGGGTGAGTTCAGCGGCTCTTTCTATGGTGTTTTCAGCAATTCCAATGGCTGCTCCTACTCTAAGCTGTCCGAGTTTATCCTTGCATGCATGAGGATATTTAATCCGCTTAAGGATATCTTTATACGTTATCAATCCTTTCAAATGGAATTTCTCATCAACCATGAGGATTTTTTCGATTTTATGTTTATGAAAAAGCCTTTTCGCCTCTTCGATAGAGGTTCCAAGCGGAACCGTGATCAGTTCTCTGGTCATTATTTTTTCTATGGCAAGATTGAGGCGTGTTTCAAACCGGATATCCCGGTTTGTAAGGATGCCCAATAATTTATTGTTCTCATCTGTTATGGGAAGCCCGGAGATTTGATATTTTTTCATGACTTCTTTAGCTTCATATATCTTATCCTGAGGCTTCATGGTTATTGGGTTTACAATCATTCCGCTTTCATGACGCTTTACTTTATCCACCTCTTCGGCCTGTTTATCAATGGGCATATTTTTGTGGATGATCCCTATCCCGCCGTTTTGGGCCAGGGCAATAGCCATCTTGGATTCCGTTACCATATCCATTGCAGAGCTGATTATGGGCATGGATAAACCAATATTACGGCTCAGTTTCGTTGTTACATCAACCTCAGCCGGAAGAATATTTGACTTTGCAGGCATTATCAGCACGTCATCGAATGTCAGACCTTCTAATATTTCTTTATGCAGCATTCTTTTTCTCCTTATTTTATTTTTTTTCTCTTGCCCTTTTTTCTCTTCTTAGGGATTACAGAGCGTGCCTTTTTACCCTGTCTTGTCGGGGAAGTCTGAGGTTTTTTATAGTAGATCTCTTGTTCTTTTCTTTCCGGCATTTCTTCTTTTTCAACAGGCTGAAGTAAAAACAGAAACTTTAGTGTTTCCTCTTCGATCCTATCCATCATTGCTTGAAACATATCATAGCTTTCTCTTTTATACTCAACAAGAGGATCTCTTTGTCCGTATCCTCTCAGGCCTATGCCTTCTTTTAAATGGTCCATGGCAAGCAGATGGTCTTTCCATTGAGAATCAATCACTTGAAGCATTATGATTCTCTCGAATTCCCTCATCCTCTCGGGTGAGATCATTCTTTCTTTTTCTTCATAAATCTCATTTAAGGCGTTTATTGTTTTTTCATGAAGTTCTTGGAAATTGATGGTTTCCCAATTGATTTCTAATTCATCGACGTCCAACCC
The DNA here is from genome assembly GCA_021162615.1 of Candidatus Aminicenantota bacterium. Taxonomy (GTDB): domain Bacteria; phylum Acidobacteriota; class Aminicenantia; order Aminicenantales; family Aminicenantaceae; genus WJMT01. The sequence goes on along the minus strand of JAGGYH010000025.1, from coordinate 81,569 downwards.
GAACTGAGCCTTTATAGCACTTGTAAAACCTTCGATATTCCAATCATCCGGAGATTTATCTTCGTTGGTGTTGGTGTCCATTATCCAGTCGACTATATTGAGTCTGATTTCCTGCAGGTATTCCTTCATATTTTTTCCTTGGAGGATTTCTTTTCTCTGTGAATAGATCGACTCTCTCTGTTTGTTCATCACATCATCGTATTCAAGAAGATGCTTTCTTATGGAAAAGTTACGGGCTTCCACTTGTTTTTGCGCTCTCTCAATGGCTTTGGTGACCATTTTGTGTTCAATAGGGATTCCTTCTTCCATCCCGACTCTGGTCATGATTCCCGAGATTTTTTCACTTCCAAAGATGCGCATGAGGTCATCTTCAAGGGAAAGATAAAATCTGGATGAGCCTGGATCTCCCTGTCTCCCGCACCTTCCTCTTAATTGATTGTCTATTCTTCTGGCTTCGTGTCTTTCCGTACCTATAACGTGGAGCCCTCCCAGGGAAATAACTTTTTCTTTTTCAGGCATTGTGATGGACAGGGCTTTTTGAAGAGCTTTCTGGCGCTCCTCCTCTTCGCTATTTTCTTTGTCCCCTTTTCTGTTAAGGATGTCTTCGGCTAAGGAATCAGGATTACCTCCTAATAAAATATCAACGCCTCTTCCCGCCATATTTGTGGCTATAGTGACCGCACCCACTCTTCCGGCCTGGGCTATGATCTTTGCTTCGGATTCATGATATTTTGCATTGAGGACATTGTGTTTGATGTGTTGTTTATTCAGGATGGAACTGAGGTATTCTGACTTTTCAATAGAAATGGTCCCCACTAGTACAGGCCTTCCCTTCTTATTGTTTTCTATTATCTCATTGGCCACAGCATCCCATTTTTCTTTGGCTGTTCGGTAAATAAGGTCATCAAGTTCGTTTCGTATAAGAGGTTTGTTAGTGGGGATCTCGACCACGTCAAGGTCATACAGGGAATGGAACTCAGCAGCTTCTGTGGTTGCTGTTCCGGTCATACCGGCTAATTTTTCGTACATTCTGAAATAGTTTTGGAATGTTATGGAAGCAAGGGTTTGGTATTCAGCTTCGATTCGGACATTTTCCTTTGCTTCTAATGCCTGATGCAAGCCGTCACTGTACCGCCTTCCAGGCATGAGTCTCCCTGTAAATTCATCGACAATGATCACTTTTCCGTCTTTTATCATATAGTCGACATCTTTTTTGAAGAGATGATGCGCTTTCAGTGCTTGATTAATGGCGTGGATCAGGTCCATATGTTTGATGTCATACAGGTTATCTATATGAAGAGATTTTTCTGCATGCTCCACTCCATCCTCTGTAAGAACAGCCGTTCTTGTTTTTTCGTCTATTTGATAATCTCTGGATTTATCCAGTTTTTTCACCAAGTTGTTGATTTTGTAATATATGGAGGTCGAATCTTCGGTTGGACCGGATATGATAAGGGGAGTTCTGGCCTCGTCTATTAGAATGCTGTCGACTTCGTCAAGAATTGCGAATTTATGTTCTTTCTGGACGATATCCATAAGGCGAAATTTCATATTATCTCTGAGATAGTCGAAACCGAATTCATTATTTGTTCCGTATGTGATATCTTTTTCATAGGCGTCTTGCCTGTCGATTTCATTCATGTCATGCTGTATAATACCGACTTCTAATCCAAGGGTTTTATAAATAGGCCCCATCCACTCTGCATCTCTTTTTGCCAGATAATCATTGACCGTGACTATATGAACACTGCCATTTTTTTCAAGTGCGTTAAGATAAGCAGGAAGAGTAGCTACCAGGGTTTTTCCTTCTCCTGTTTTCATCTCTGCTATTTTGCCCTGATGGAGAACCACTCCGCCTATAATTTGCACATCAAAGGGCCTCATATGGACTTTTCTCTTTGCTGCTTCCCTTACAACAGCAAAGGCTTCAAAGAGGATGTCATCTAAAGAGGCTCCGTTGCTTATTTTATTCTTGAATTCATTTGTTTTTTCTCTAAGCTGCTGGTCGCTCAGATTTTTGATTTCCGTTTCAAGGTCATTCACGGCCGCTACAAAGGGTTGGAGTTTTTTTATATCCCGTTCGGTCTTAGTGCCGAATATCTTGCTTAAGAGTGTGTTGAACATTTGCATAATTTTTAACAGATATAGGGCTTGGTTGTCAATTAAAGTTGTGGTATATTATTCAGTTAACCCCTTGAATTTTTTTTCTGCTTCTTTTATCATCACTAGTTAACTTTTAAGACATGGATAGATCAAATGATGAGTTTAATAAATTCGCCCCGGAGAAAACAATTAAGAATAACCAATATATCCGGGGGAGCTGAAGTGCGAAGAAGGCTTTTCTCTTTGGGGATCCATAAGGATGATATCGTGGAGCTGGATTCCCGAAGCATGTTCAGAGGGCCGGTGCTTATAAGAAACAATACGACAGGGACCTCTGTAGCCATCGGGAGAGGGATCGCCAGCAAAATCATGGTTGACTTTGTTGAATAAAAAAGAGGGCATTCCTGATATAGTTTTCATCGGCCAGCCTAACTGTGGGAAAAGTACGCTTTTTAATTTTATTGCAGGGCTTAAAGCCGTCACATCGAATTTTCCAGGAACGACTGTCAAGCACACGCACAGCAAAGTCAGTGTCAGAGGAAGATTGTTCAATATCATAGATCTGCCGGGGACTTATTCTCTCAATCCTGCGGATGAGGCAGAAAAGGTGGCCCTCACACATCTCTTTGTTGAAAAACCTGATCTGGTAATAAATGTTGTGGACGCTTCCATACTCGGAAGAAGCTTAGAGATGACACTGGAACTGATGGAACTGGAATATCCGATGGTGCTGGCATTGAACATGATAGACATGGCGGAGAAAAAGGGGATAGAAATAGATCCGGAAAAGTTAGAAGAAATGCTCGGAATTCCTGTCGTTTCCACTATTGCTTCTCATGGAAGGGGAGTTAAAGAGCTGCTGGATAGAGCCATATCTTGTCTTGATGAAGGTTTGAAACCGAAGAGACTGGTCTGGTCCAAGGACGTAGAAGATAAAATTAAGGAAGTGGAAGAATTCATTCCGGATGAATTTAAATCCGTAGCCAATAATAGATTCACAGCTATTAAATCCATAGAGCTGGACAGGCCGTCTTTTAACCGGATGATCCAGGAAATAAGCCTTCCTTTAAAAAACAGCATAGACAATGCAAGGGAGGAGCTTCAAAGGAATCATGATGCGCCCGCATATGAGGTCATTGCTGCAGAAAGGCATCACCTTGCCTTTAAAATGTTTGAAGATTGCTGTAAGGTAACCCGGAGGAAAAAAGCGAGCTTTGCAGAGAGAATTGATGATATCCTTATGCATCCATTCTTGGGTTATTTTATCTTGCTCGGTGTGTTTATCAGTTTTTTTCTGATCATTTTTGTAGTAGCAAGCCCGATCGAGGAATTGCTTCTAGCCCCTTTAACCGCATTAAGAGGCGTTTTATCCGATTTCTTGGGAAAAGGGATTTTGTTTTATTTAGCGGATGGTCTTATACAGGGAATAGGAGGCGGAATAGCCATTGTGCTTCCTTATTTCATTCCTTTGCTTCTGTTGATGTCTTTTCTTGAGGATATCGGATATTTATCAAGGGTTGGATTCTTGATGGATACACTGATGCATAAGATAGGGCTTCATGGAAAATCCGTTTCGCCTTTTATGCTTGGTTTCGGATGCAATGTCCCTGCAGTCGTCTCAACACGGATCCTTGAATCTAGGCGGGATAAAATCATCACCACGTTGTTGATTCCTTTTATTCCCTGTTCTGCAAGGACCACTATTATCCTGGCGCTGATCGCTTTTTATGTAGGGCCTTTATGGGCTGTGGGTTTTTATCTCTTCAATATGCTCCTTGTGGCTGTTTTAGGAAGGGTGATCTCACTGTTTTTTAAAACACAGTCTCCGGGTCTTATCCTTGAGATACCGTCTTTAAAAGTCCCTTCTATCTCAAATGTCCTTAAGAAAGTATATTTTCAATTAAAGTCTTTTATTGGATTTGCATGGCCTATTTTGATCGCAGGAAGTGTGGTGCTGGGCCTTTTTCAATTTTTTCATGTAGATAGAGTCATCAATATCGCTCTTTCACCGATTGTCGAGCATGTTCTTGGATTGCCCGAGGAATTAGGAGTCACATTAATTTTTGGTTTTTTAAGGAAGGAACTCTCTCTTATCATGATGCTTCAGGCTTTGGGAGTCGGTTACAGCCAGCTTTTAACCGTAGTATCGCAACAACAGATCATTGTCTTCACTATATTTCTTAGTTTTTTTATTCCGTGTCTGTCTACAGTAGCCATAATATGGAAAGAAATAGGAAGAAAGTGGGCTTTCCTGTCCGTTCTGTTGAACACTTCAGTGGCATTGCTCATTAGTTTCATTGCCAGGCTCATATTCATTGGAATATGAATTTGAGAGGGGCTGTCAGAAATAGAAATACTTTATAAACAGTCACCGAACTTTATGTGACATGGCTTATTGTTTTTGAAAATTTCCGGTAGTATCCAGAAGAATAGATGTCATCTATTTGTTCAAACAAGACATCAACTTCCCCTTTTTTATTATAAAAATGAGGACCGATACGGATAACATCTTCATTGTCTGTGCGGCCTTTCCTGAAATCCACCAGTATTTTTTTTTGATCAAGTGCTTGTTTGACTTGAAAAGCATAAGGGAGGTTTATTGAAACAGCTCCTCCTCTGAGCTCTTTTTTTAAAGGAGAATGAATCGAAAAATTTCTTTCTTTGGCTTTATTTATGATCCATTGAGTCATGGACGTGGATTTATCTCTGATGTTTTTTATTCCTATGTTCTTTATGATATCAAGTCCGGCCGCGGCTGTGTAAAGGCAGGCAATGGGCGGAGTTCCTGACATGAACCGGTAAGATCCTGATGTGTATTTTAAATCAAGATCAAATTTGAAGGGATTCTCATGAGCCATCCACCCAGTGAGAGAGGGTTGGATTTTTTCTGCCAACTCTGGATTGACATATAAGAAAGCATTCCCCGGCCCCCCGCAAAGCCATTTAAGACAGCCTCCGATATAAAAATCTATTCCTGCTTTTTTAAGATGAACAGGAATGATCCCCGGTGCGTGATATCCGTCAATAATCGTCTTTGCACCGACTTGAGATGCCTTTTCAGCTATTGATTGAATATCCTGGATAAAAGAGCTTTTGAAACACACATGAGAAGTGGCAACAAATAAAGTGGTATCATCTATTCTTTCTGTGATTTTTTCTGTCTCCAAATAAGAGGGTTTTTTACTTTTGATTATCTCCAGTTTCCATCCCATGGATTCAGCAATTTTTGAGACAGCATATATGGAAGAAGGAAAATCCAGGTCAGTCATGATGATTCTGTTCCTTTTGCCATCCTTATTGTTAAACTGAGTGGACAGAGCCATCCAGTGAGAGATGGTTGCATTGGAGGTCATGGTGATGCTGTCTTTTTCTGCTTTCAAAAGTTCCTGGATCTTTGTGCTTATTGTTTTTGATAAATCCCACCATTCTTTTTTCCAGGCATTGACTCCTTGTTTGGACCACAGATTATAGTAATGTTCCAGCCCTGCTTTGACTTTTCTGGGAACAGCGCCCAGGGAATTACTGATAAGGTAAACACAATTTTTTAAAACAGGGAACTGCTCTCTTATGGATGTAAAATCATTTTCATTTTTTAGATCAAACATAGCTAAGAGTCGCTTTCGTTTTTAACCTGAACTATTAACCTGAACTATTCATAAAAAAACGGCGATGTTTATTTTTTTATTCATCATCCAGGTTAAGATAGATTATATAATATTTTCGGGTTTTCTTGAAATTTAAGATGGGATAAGGCTATAATTTAATGGGCCGATGAAAGAAATCCAGTTGTTTGTTTATCAAAAAGCAGGAGATCCCTTTTCTTTTGACTTTACGGAAGACAAAGTTTCTATGGGCAGGTCAAGTGATAATGATATATCAATTCCTGACCCCTTTTGTTCAGGCTTTCATGCCCGAATAGACAGGTTGGGGAAAGACTTTATACTCAAGGATAATGACAGCAAAAACGGAACTTTTTTAAACGGAGAGAAGATTAAATCTGAAGTCAGGCTCAAAGAAGGCGATGAGATCCTTATTGGTTCGACAAGGATTGTATTTAATAAGAAGCTGTCCACTAATGTTGAATTTACGGATTCCCCTTCCTCTTCTGTCAATGTCAATACCATAATGCATCTTGAAGATATACTGAGAAAACCGGAGTTAAGCACCACCATAGAAGCCAAAGAGAAAGGCTTTGATATCGAGAAAATCAAAAAGGAACATAAATCCCTGTCTGTCATCAGTGAAGTAAGCAGGACTCTCGTGCTGCACAAACCTCTCAGTGAATTGTTGGAACATATTATGGATTTAATATGTGAGAACCTGCCCATGGATAGAGGAGTTCTCATGATAAAAGAGGGGAATCCTGTTCAGTTTATACCGAAAGTCATACGCGTCAACAACACCAGCCTAGTGAATAAAAAGATAAATGTCAGCCAGAGTATTGTTGACATGGCGGTGAACAAACATTCTTCAATCTTAGTTTCTGACGTTCAGGCGGATCCCAGGTTTAAAGCCCAGGAAAGTGTCATACGGTTTAATATAAGTTCAGCTATGTGTGTCCCTTTATGGAACAATAAGGAAATCATTGGAATCATATATTCAGACCGCATATCCTTAAGCAAGCAGTTCAATGAAGAAGACCTGAAACTTCTGACGCTGTTGTCTAACCTGGCTGCTGTGAAGATTGAGAACTCAAGGTTGATCGACAAGTCAATAGAAAAAGAGAAAATGGAAAAAGAACTGGACCTGGCTGCTAAAATACAAAGAGATTTTCTTCCCAAAAAAGATCCGGAAATAGAAGGATACCAAGTTTCAGGGATCAACATTCCCTGCCAGCAGGTAGGAGGAGATTATTACGATTATATTCTTATCGATGAGGATCGTATTGGGATCACCATTGCTGATGTTTCCGGAAAAGGCGTGGGGGCTTCGTTATTAATGGCTTCTTTAAGAGCCTCCCTTTATTCAGAAGTCAGTAAAGATTCATCAGTAGAGGGCATGGCTTGCCGATTGAATGATTTTGTCAATAAAAGCTCGGACATCAATTCATTTATCACATTTTTCTTTTTAGAACTGAATAAAAGAAACGGAGATTTTATATATGTCAATGCAGGGCATAATCCTCCTTTTCTTATAGATAAAAAAGGCAGGATATCTTGTCTGGAAACCTGCGGCCTGAGCCTGGGGATGTTTCCTTCTGTCTCGTATGAAAAAAGAAAAGGGCATTTAGCTCCCGGAGAAATTATTGTCTTTTATACGGATGGGATTACGGAGAGCCGGAATAAAAAAAACGAGGAGTTTGGGGAAAAGGGTTTGAGAGATTTTATTATAAGCCATAGAAGACAGAAACCGTCAGAAATCATAGATGGGTTATTGAAACATCTTAATGAATTCATATCCGGAGCAGACAGAATGGATGATATGACTGCAGTGATCATTAAGAAAGAATGAGCTGAATTCTTGGATTTATTTTTTCTGTAGGAATGACTTAAGATTGCGTGCGGCTTTTTTCCCAATTAAGTTGGCTATTTCATTCACAGGAGCCTGAAGGATATCTTTTATATTTCCATATTTCTCGAGGAGTGCTGATTTGCGCTTTGGCCCTATTCCCGGGATTCCATCCAGAAAAGATTCAAAGCTTTTATCCTTACGCCGTTTACGGTGATAACTGATAGCAAAGCGGTGAGCTTCGTCACGGATATGCTGAAGAAGTTTTAAAGCGGCTGATGTCCTATCCAATTTTATGCCGTCTTTTATTGGATCCGTGAATATGATTTCTTGTTTTTTTGCGATAGAGACAACAGAAACTCCAGGTTGGAGGTTGATGTCTTTAAGGGCTTTTTGAGCGGCATGGAGCTGTCCTTTCCCGCCGTCTATAAGAATAAGTTCAGGGAGAGGGATCTCGGATTCAGCCGATCTTTTATATCTTCTTAAGACTATTTCCTGAATACTGTGTATATCATCAGGTCCTGTCACCGTCTTTATTTTAAACTTTCTGTAGTCTTTCTTGGAAGGTTTTCCGTTTTTAAATACGACGACAGATCCGACGGATTCCTTTCCTCCGGTATTTGAAATATCGATTCCTTCTATGCTCCTTGGGAGCGACTTCAGATTGAAGAGCTGCTGCAGTTCTTTCAACGGATTCGGTTTGATTGTTTTTCTAAGAAGGTTCATTTCAGCATTTCGGACAGCCAGGTCCACGATTTTTTTATTGTTTCCCCTTTTAGGGACGTGCAAAACAGGGGATTCTTTTCCTGTACGGCTGAGTTTCTTCAACAGCTGGTCTTTTTTAGCCGGCTCAAAGGGAACCAGGATTTTATCAGGGGTATCATTCCGGTTTGAATAAAAATCCATTATCTGGTTGTGCAGGATTTTTTTATCACTTGTTTTTTTTGCGCTGATAGTCCAGCTTGAAGATTCAATGACTTTTCCTTTTCGCATAAGAAAAACATAGAGGGCTGCGGTGTCCTGCTTTCTAAAAAAGCCGAATATATCTTTATCTTCCGCTTTGACAGAGATGAGCTTTGGCTTGATTCTTATTTGATCCAAGGAGAGAACGAGGTCTCTCAATCGTTTGGCCTTTTCAAAATCATGCTTTTGTGAAGCTTCAGTCATTCTTGTTTTCAATTTGTTTTTGAGTTTTTCGGTTTTGCCTTCTAAAAAAAGCAGAGCGCTGTTGACATCGTCATTGTAGTCAGATTCGTTAATCATCCTCATGCACGGGGCAGAGCATTGGTTTATATCATATTGCAAGCAGGGTCTTTTTCTTCTTCCCGGAATATCTTCCTTGCAGCTTCTTATGCCGAATTGTCTGCTTATGAGGTTTATTGTCTTGCGGGCGGCCGAGGAAGGAGTGAACGGTCCGAAGTATCTTGCATTGTCAGATTCTGTTCTGCGGCAGAGAAGTATGGCTGGATATTTATCCTGAACCGTGACCTTTATGTAAGGATAACTTTTATCGTCTTTTAGTCTGAGATTATACTTTGGCTGGTGCTGCCTTATGAAGTTATTCTCAAGAATTAAAGCCTCCCTTTCAGAGTCTGTGACGATAAAGTCGATGTTGTGAGTTTCATTTAAAAGAGTATGGATCCTTGGGTCGGATGGAGAAGAGAAATAAGATTTTACGCGTTCCTTTATAGAGCGGGCTTTTCCAATGTATATTGTTTTGCCGGTTTGGTTTTTAAAAAGATATATCCCCGGTTTTGAAGGGAGCTTGTGAGCTGTTTTAATCAGTCTTTGCTGTTTTTTATCTTTCATCTCACGTGTTTTCTACCTGGAATTTTTGAATTTCATATAATTTATCACGGTACCTGGCCGCTTTCTCGAATTCGAGTCTTTCAGCCGCCCGGTTCATTTTGTTTTCCAGCTCTTTAATCTTTTTTTCAATGATACCCGGAGACATGTATTGGAGCTTTTCCTCTGAAATTTCCGGATACTGGAAATAGTCTTTTTCATAAACGCTGTTCAGTATATCATCGATGTTTTTCTTTATGGATTTGGGAGTTATTTTATTTTTTTTGTTATAGATTTTTTGGATCCGGCGCCTTCTGTTTGTTTCATTGACAGCATATCGCATAGAGTCGGTCATGTTGTCCGCATAGAGAATCGCCTTTCCCGACACATTTCTGGCTGCCCTGCCAAAAGTCTGGATAAGAGAAGTGGAGGAACGCAGAAAGCCTTCTTTATCTGCGTCCAGAATAGCTACCAGCGAGACTTCAGGAAGGTCCAAGCCCTCTCTGAGAAGATTTATTCCGACTAAAACATCAAATTTGCCTTTTCTCAGGTCCCTTAGGATCTTTACTCGTTCCAAAGTATCTATGTCAGAATGGAGATAGCGGACTTTGATCCCTAAGTCATGGTAGTATTTTGAAAGGTCTTCAGCCATTTTTTTGGTCAGAGTTGTGATGAGGACCCGCTCTTTTTTTACGGCTCTTTCTTTTATTTCGCCCATAAGGTCGTCTATCTGCCCTTGGACGGGCCGGACTTCCACTTCAGGATCAATCAAGCCTGTAGGCCGGATGATCTGTTCTGTATAGACATGGCGGGTTTTTTGGGACTCATATTGGCCTGGAGTGGCAGATACATGGATACACTGTGAGACTTTTGACTCGAATTCCTCAAAGTTCAGCGGCCGGTTGTCAAGGGCGGATGGAAGCCTGAATCCATGATCGATAAGGGTTTGCTTTCGGGATCTGTCCCCATTATACATCCCTTTTAGCTGGGGTATGCTTACATGCGATTCATCAATTATGGTGATAAAATCAGAGGGAAAATAATCAAGGAGAGTGAAAGGAGGCTCTCCTGGATTTCTTTGGCTGAGATAGAGTGAGTAATTTTCGATACCCGGGCACCATCCCAGTTCAGATAGCATCTCCAGGTCAAATAGGGTCCTTTCTTCTATTCTGTTTGCTTCTAAAATCTTATCCTGTTTTTTGAAAAAACGGATCTGTTCCTTCAGCTCTTCTTCGATTTTTTTAGTAGCGTATTCAAGGATGCTTTGGGGGGTTGAAAAAACAGATTTGGGGTATATCAAAATCCTTTCATACGAATCATAAGTCATTCCTCTTATAGGGTCGATCAGCAGAAGCTCTTTGATCCCCTGTTCATTCACCTTGATCCTGTAGGCATAGTCTTCATAAGAAGGAAAAAGGTCGATAATATCACCTCTTACCCTGAATGTTCCCCGTTTAAATTCACTTTCATTCCTTTCATACTGGATATCAACGAGTTTTCTCAACAACTTTTTTCTCGTGATCTTCTGTCCTGTCTGCAGGGGGAAACTCATGGAATGGTATGTCTCGGGTGATCCGATTCCATAGATACAGGATACAGAAGCTACCACAATGACATCTTTTCTTTGGAGAAGAGAATTTATGGCATGCATTCGAAGCCGGTCGATTTCATCATTGACCGTAGATTCTTTGGAGATATATATATTAGAGCTGGGTATATAGGCTTCAGGCTGGTAATAGTCATAGTAACTGACAAAATATTCCACTGCGTTTTCAGGAAAAAAATTTTTAAATTCCTGGTATAACTGCGCGGCCAGAGTTTTATTGTGTGAGATAACAAGCACCGGCTTTTCAGCTTTTTCTATCACATTAGCTATGGTAAATGTCTTGCCTGATCCTGTGACTCCCATAAGAACCTGGTGATCGACCTTTTTTCTCAATCCATGGTAAAGATTGTTGATAGCATTGGGCTGGTCTCCCTTAGGTGAGTATTCTGATTTCAGATTGAAGCGTTTCATAGTATGAATTATAGCAAAACGCCGGGAGAGTTGCTAAAGTCCTTGATATTATAAGAGGTCATGTTTATCTGAAAAGCTAAAATCTTATTGACAATATCTTAGCATCACTTTTATAATCTAAATAAATAGGAGGAAAGATGAAAAGATTTATCGGATTGATTGGAATTTGTATGGTTCTTCTCTGGATTTGTTCGTGCGAACCGTCAACGACAACCAGAGTGACGACCACAGGAGGCCCCTCCATAGACGAGGCCCAGGCTGAAGATTACAATGGTCCCAAAGCACGTCTTGCTGTCGGTGAATTCACAGACAAGACAGCCAAAGGCGGCTGGCAAGGTGGATGGTTTGGGATGTACGGGATGCATTGGGCTCAGATCGGAGAAGGGATGAGAGATATGCTGACTACAGCCCTTTTCAATACCAACCGCTATATTGTGCTTGAGAGAGAGCAGCTGGATACGGTTATGGCGGAACAGGACCTGGGAGCCACCGGAAGAGTAAAGCAGGGGACTCAGGCAAAAATCGGAGAAATTTACGGAGCTGATTTGATCATCACAGCCGCTGTTACAGAATTTTCAGGGACCAAATCAGGAATCGGCGGTGCTACCAGAATTCTGGGTGTAAACCTGGGCGGAGGAATGAAAAAGGGTCATGTAGCCATAGATATTCGAATTATCGATGCCAATACTTCTCAAATAGTGGCTGCCACAAGTGTGGAAGGCGACGCGAAAAGTTTTGGTTTGGGAGGAGCGGCCAGAGTGGGCTCTCTTCCTGTTGCCTTGGGTGGCTTCAGCAAAACTCCGGTTGAAAAAGCTATCAGGGCGTGTATCCAAGCTGCAGTTGACTATATTGTGACCAAGACGCCGCAATCTTATTACAGGTACGACAGGTAAAGAGGCCTGTTAAGATTGGAGCCCTTTCTTTAAGGGTGAAGGGTTTGGATTAAAAAGAAGGCAGAATATTTAGAAGGACGGCTGGATTGAAGAAAGCATTTTTACGCTTCCTTTGAATTTGGCGCCGTCCATTATTGAAATACGGTAAGCTGTTATATCTCCTGTCATCTTTCCTTCTTTTGTTATAAAGACTTTACCGGAAGCATGTATGCTTCCTTCCACATTCCCTTTTATGGTGATATTTTTTACCCTGATATCAGCTTTGACGGTGCTTTCCTGGGCTATATATATTGAGTTGTTCTCAAGAAAGATTTTTCCCGTGAAACGACCGTTTATTATGAGATCTTCGCTGCCTCTGACTTCTCCGTCAATAATGAGAGAGGCCCCAACCTTTGAGCTTTGGGCATTGGATGGATTCACAGGTTCTTTGGAAGTTAAGTTTTCATTCATTGGCATGTTTTAACTCCTGAACTTTAGGAATCAGATGATGATTATAATGAGGGGGTTTTTGTATGTCAATAGGATTTCATTCAGGTATGGCTTGTGCTCCTGTTTGCTTTTTTTTAAAACGGGTTTAATTTTTTACCGTAAAAAAGTATAATCTATAAAAAAGCGGACATAGCTCAGCAGGTAGAGCACGAGCTTCCCAAGCTCGGGGTCGCGGGTTCAAATCCCGTTGTCCGCTCTTTTTTTAAACCGCTGCCAATAAGAAAATATAGAGGAAGTTGACTGTGAAAAAGTGGTTCCTTCTAAAAGAGAACAAACCAGGGAAGGGTTCGTACAACATGGCCGTCGATGATTTTTTGTTCGAGAGCCTGGGGAAGGACCCGGTCACTTATATAAGGTTTTACACATGGAAAAGGCCTACGGTCTCTATCGGCTGCTCTCAGGATATAAGAAAAGTATTGGATCTGGGATTTTGCAAAAAAAACAGGATCGATATTGTGCGGAGAATAACCGGTGGAAAACTGGTCCTGCACCATAAAGAAGTGACTTACAGTGTTTGCTCATCAGATGTGAACGTTTTTACCTCTTCTTTGAGCAGTTCATATAAAAAGATATCAGAAGCCCTTATTAAAGGATTGAAAAAATTAAATATTCCTGCCTATCTGTCCAGCGATGACAACCTTTTTTATTCCAGAAGCAGCCTTCCCTGTTTCTCATATCCGGCGAGAAATGAGATCAAAGTAAAGGATAAGAAAATAGTCGGAAGCGCCCAAAAAAGAGCCGCGCATAGATTCATACAGCATGGTTCTATCCCTCTGGAGAATGATGACAGGCTTCTTCAATCTGTCTCCTTGCTGGATAAAAAAAATGAGGAAATCCGGTTAATCACGGCTTCTCAGGCGGCACAAAGAGAAATTGATTTTTGCTTGCTTGCAGAGAACCTCATTTTGGGGATCCGGGAGTTTTTTGATGTTGAGCTGCATCCTATGGAATTTTCAAAAAAGCAAAAGGAAATTATTCGAAGCATACAAAAAAACCGGCATGAAAATACAGACTGGATCTATGACAAAAAGATGCATTGATTTTTATCTTGCATTGATTTTCCCTTTCGTTAGTGATAATATTCGAATCAATGAAAGGATGAACTTCAGTGAACGAAGTCGGAGAGCTTGCAAAAATCGAAGAAGGCAAGCTTCCCTCTCTGGATTCTATTCTCCTTGATGACCTTCATAAGAGGGTCTTACAAAACTTTTATCTGGAACTTGGTCTGGGACCTGTTCTTTATCTTATATCTCCTTCCTTCACCGTATTAAATCCGACGCCCAATGAGACAATAAATGATTTCCTTTCCAAAAAAGAGGAGCTTCTGGAATATATCAAAGAATTGATTGTGCGCAACCTTGCTGTTTATTCTGTTCTGCTCGATGTTAACAGTTATTTCATCGAGCAGAACAGGTATTTGCTTCTCGCAAGGTTAAGAGAAAAAGATTCAGGAGGCCGATGCTACGAAATCAAATTTTATACACATTCTCCAAGAGAGATACTGACTAATTATAAAGATAAGATTTATATTGGACGTGATTTTATCGATCTTTTTAACTTTGAAAGAAAATATTTCGGAGTGAAGGAGCTGCTCAACTCTCTCAAGGAACAAAATGAAGCCTTACTGGATAAAGCGGAAGAAAAGTTAAAAAATCCTGGTAAATACAAATCCTTTTTTCAGGAAATAAATGAGTATTTGAATGAAATGAAGAGTGAAAGCACTTTAATATTGCAGTCACTCCCTCCTTACCTTGATTTCGATAAACTCAAGGGAGAGGACTTAGTAGATATCAATTCGCAGTACAGGACTATCAATCATTACCTCATAGAATTGAGAGATGAGGTTTCCGAATTCGAAAATGTTATGTTTGTCAAAGAGTCTGAGTTTGTGCGCTATGTAACTAAATATAAAAAAGACCTTGCCAACCTCATTTCCTATTTCAACATAAAAATCAACGGTTTTCTCACTGAAAGAATACACACCTTGGCAAAAAAGGATTGGTAGAGGTCTAAGAATCCTCTCTGACTTGTATGTTCCCGTAAGTTGTTACGAGTAAAATGGTAGGTTTTTCGCCTTCTTTTAAAAAAGCATTGATTATAGAATATCCGTTGCTTATTTGTTCGGTCCCTTTGGGGCTGAGTTCCCATTTTATTTTCCCGGATTTGGTCTGAGCTTGCATGGGTATTTCCAATCCCGGCGGGAGGATAAAGTCTATTTCAGCGTACTTTCCGTTTACCGTAATCGGTTTTATGTTTTTATTTGAGGGATAGAGAGTAATTTTTCCGTGAGAGAAGGAGATGACAGCACTGGATGAGAAGTGGTCAAGCTCGATGTTTCTGTATGAACTTGATATGGAGATGAGCTCTCCGAACATGTTTTTCCCTTTTATTTCAAGGCTTTCCCCTTCAATATCAATATTTCCGTATATATCATTAAGGAGGATACGGCTGTATTTGTTTTTTATGTCAAGATTGCTTTTGGCTTCAGAAATCTCAATGGGTGAATTATCCGATCTGATTTTTGCCGAAACAATGTTTGAAAGCTTTATGTTTTCATAGGAGTTTTCAGCTTCTATCTGCCCCTCTATATTTTTTCCTTTGATTGAGCAGTGAAGGCCGTTGACTATGACGCCTTGAGAAAGGTCTTCCAAATCTATGCTTCCGTATTTGTTTTTTATGGTCGTGCTGCCATTGATGTTTTTGGCATTGATTCGGGAGCGGAGTCCTTCGATTTGGCAGTCTCCTCCGATATTTTCTATGGAAATGAGGTTGGAAGAGGATACAACACTCAGTTTCTCCTGAACATTTGAGACAGATACCTTCCCATTTTTATTCGTTATTTTAACGTTTTTGCCTCCATCCAATTCGACCGTGCCGTAAGAGTTGCTTATATACAGATCAATATCCGTTGGGATGTATATCTCCAAATCAGACCTTATATGACTTCTTGTGTGTTCTCCTCTTTCTGAGGATACCAGGACTTTTTGCTCTTCCTGAGTGACAAGGATCTCCAGTTCGTCAGCTATCTCTTTGGCCCTTTCCTTCGTGCTGTGGCGGACTTTTTTTTCGATGTATATGGATATTTCATTTTCATCTGTGCCGTAGATTTTCAGGTCGCCTTGCTGGTTTTTGACTTCCATATGCATTGGGAAAGGGGGGCTTATTTTTTGGACTGATTCAAAGGTGTAGGCATTATAATCAGAGAAGAACTCATCTCCCAAATCAATATACAGGTCCAGTTGCCCGGTCTGTGCATGGTAGAAAATGATTCCTGCGAAAATGATGACCAGTAAAAGTAAAATCTCTTTGAATTTCATTTTACGTTCCGGTATTATCTTGGCTGCGCTCTTTTATCCCAAAGTAGAGTTTCCAGACTCCCCAGGCAATAATCACAAGAGGCCAAAGCCTTGCAAAAGCATCCCATACATCAATATTGATGTTATCCAGAAGGAATATAGCGCCTATGAGGATAAGTATGATTCCCCATGCCAAAGAGTCATTTTTATGTTTTTTTGCCATTTTTATCTCCTATAAGGTTATTTTTTCTCTCGGGATACGTAATCCATTATAAACTTAAACCCGATGACAATAATGATGAGCGGCCAGAAGTCAAAGAGGGTATCATAATCAATGATTTGATAGTTTGCCAATAAAAGGACACCACCCAGTACTATGAGAACGAGACCCCAGAAAATGGAACCAGATCTCACCGGCTCCGGAATTTCGTCAACAGAACGGGCTTGTTTTTCAATGTCTTCTCCCAGGTAACCGAGATTGATGAGTTTGGCTGTATGCACAGCATCATAAATTTGATAAATACAAAATCCTGCCAGGCAGAGTGCTAAAAAGGGCTGTCCTCTTCCTGAGGTTTGAAGAGTGACAAGTCCGGAAAAGGCAAGAAAAAAGAATATAGCCTTCTTTATCTGCCCATTATAAAGGGCTCCGGTTCCGATGGGAAAAAAGAAGGTCAGGATACCTGCCAAGGCAGGGGACTTAGGAGCTCTTTCCGCCACATATTTTTCTTCTTGTTCTTTTTTGTTATTCATTTTAATTCCTCCATTTCCAGTTTAATCATTAAGTCAGTCATTTTTCTCCCAAAAAAAGTCAATGTTTTTTATGGAAAAAAGAATGTTTTCTTTATATCCGGCCAGAGTGTTGGTCAAAGATTCTGCTCTGGCGTATAATCTTTCTGCTTTACTGTAACCAATATGAATTTTCTGATTGATGAATTTGTTTATTTGCTCTCTATCAGGATTCAGTGAATAGAGCGATATGACTGTGATAAGGACCGTTGCAGCAGCAAGTATGGGTTGAAGAGAGGGCTTGAGAAGAAAACGAAAGCTTCTCTTGGGTTTTTTATTCGGAATTTTATACAGTCTTTTCATAAGGGATGGGCTTACATCTATTTCCGGAATTTTAGCCATGGAATCCTTTGCTTCTCTCATGTATGAAAGAAGGCCAGAGCATTTGGGGCATTTTTCTATATGGTTCTCAACAAGAGCTTTTTCTTCCTGATTCAATTCGTTTTCTAAATAAGGAGAAAGAAATTTTTCAATTTGCCGGCATTTCATTTTTATTCTCCTTTTCCTTCTTTAATATTTTGGCCAGTTTGATGCGGCCGCGGTTGACTCTTGATTTCACGGTTCCCAGGGGAGAGGACATTATTTCTGCGATATCCTCATATTTTTTCCCTTGAATATCTCTGAGAATAACAGCCATTCTCACATCAGGGTTTAATGACCTGATTCCTTCCCAGATTATTTTTTGATTCTGTTTTTTAATAATGTTTTCTTCAGGATCTGTCTTGCTTTCTGAATCGAGTATGTGTTCGTTGAAATCAGTTCGCTTTTTCTTTTCCAGTTTTGTTTTTCTGTAGTGGTCTATCAGGTAGTTGCGTGATAAAGTAGCAATCCAGGAATTAAAATTCCTGGAACAGTCATATTTATGAAGAGAATTGTAGACTTTAATAAATATTTCCTGCGTAAGGTCCTCGGAAGTTTCGTATGAGCCTGTAAATTGATAAGCGAGATTGAATATTTTTTTTGAGTAGGTGTCAATGAGCATTTTCCATGACCTCTGGTTTCCTTTCCTGCATTCTCTTATTATTTTTTTTATTGTCACTTAACACACCTTAATAGACGAAGATTTGGTTCAAAAAGTTCCGCAGCAACTGATGATGTTTTTTTATTCTATTCGCGTTTATGATTATGTCAATGTGTACAAGGATCAGAATCAAGGGACTCTGGCTCAAAAAGCGAAAATTTCTTGACTTGCTATGGCGAAATATGACAGGATGATTTTTTAGTCGATACTGGAGGAATGCAGGAACGGCAGAGATGAATTTTTCTTTCTATTCAATAATTTTTTCTAAAAGGGAGGTTTAAATGGAAGGAATCGTAGGCTACGGAGCCTATATCCCGAGAAATCGAATTAAAGTAGAAGAAATAGCCAAAGTATGGGGAGCTGACGCACCAAGTTACAAGAAGGGTTTGATACTTGAAGAAAAGTCAGTCCCTTCGCCTGACCAGGACACCATAACCATGTCTGTTGAAGCATCTAAAAATGCCCTGAAAAGAGCTGGAATTGATCCGATAGATATCGGTGCGGTGTATGTAGGATCCGAGTCGCATCCTTATGCGGTCAAACCCAGCGGCACTGTTCTTGCTGAAGCGTTGGGTGCCACTCCGGAAGTGCACACAGCTGATTTTGAGTTCGCATGTAAGGCCGGGACCGAAGGTATGTTTGTGGCATTGAATCTCGTTAAGGCAGGCATAGTTACATATGGACTTGGAGTCGGGGCAGATACCTCTCAAGGGGCTCCCGGTGATGCTTTGGAATACTCAGCAGCTGCAGGCGCTGCCGCTTTTATTTTTGGCAGGGACAAGGTGGTCGCAGAAGTCCTTGATACCTATGCTTATATGACGGATACGCCTGATTTTTGGAGGAGGGAATACGAGTACTACCCCCAGCACGGAGGGCGGTTTACAGGGGAACCAGCCTATTTCAAACATGTTATTGGAGCTGCAAAAGGCATTATGAATAAGGCGGGCATGCAGGCCGGTGATTTCAATTATGTAGTATTTCACCAGCCCAACGGAAAATTTCCCTTTAGGGCAGGTAAGATTCTAGGTTTTTCCAGGCAGCAGATTGAACCCGGATGGCTGGTGAACAAACTCGGGAACACGTATTCTGGTTCTTCTCCTTTAGGTTTAACAGCTACGCTTGATATTGCAAAACCCGGCGATAATATTCTCTTAGTCTCATACGGTTCTGGTGCGGGGAGCGATGCATTCATTCTAAAAGTCACTTCAAGGATCGATGCAGTGAGAAATTTAGCCCCTCTGACAAGAGAGCTCCTCAATAACAATAAAAAATATCTTGAATACGGGGAATACGCAAAATTCAGAGAAAAAATAAGGAAAGCTGATTAGGAGGAAAAAATGAGAGAAGTAGCAGTCATAGGGATCGGAATGACTAAATGGGGAGAGCTTTGGAATAAATCCCTGAGGGATATATACGTAGAAACAGCCTTGATGGCCATAGATGACTCAGGAGTCGATCATATTGATTCCATGTACGTAGGTTGCATGTCGTCAGGGATTTTTGTAGGGCAGGAACATATCGCCTCCCTTCTTGCGGATTATTTAGGTTGTGCTCCTGTGCCCTCAACAAGAGTGGAGACAGCCTGTGCATCCGGAGGGCTTGCCTTGAGGCTCGGATTTATGGAGGTCGCCAGCGGGATGAGTGATATCGTTCTGGTGAGCGGGATCGAAAAAATGACGGATGTCGGAGGGGATGAAGCCACTTATGCCCTGGGCACAGCAGCCGACCAGGAGTATGAATGCTACAACGGGATTACCTTTCCGGGTCTTTATGCCTTGATTGCTGTGGCGCACATGGATAAATACGGAACCACAAGGAAACAGCTGGCAGAGGTGGCTGTGAAGAACCACAGGAACGGCTCGATGAATCCTCTTGCGCAGTTTCCTTTTGAAGTAACCCTTGATGATGTGTTGCATTCTGTCAAAGTCGCTGACCCGTTGAGGATACTGGATTGCTCTCCTATCACTGATGGAGCTGCCGCAGCCATAATATGTCCTGTTGAAATCGCTAAAAAACTGAACAAACCTATTGTTAAAATAACAGGAAGCGGTCATGCCACAGATGCCATAGCTATCAGCCAGAGAAAAGACATGACCTGGTTAGAGTCAACTTATCAAGCAGGGAAAAGTGCTTATGCAATGGCTGGAAAAAGCCCCGGCGATATAGATGTGTTTGAAGTTCATGATTGTTTCACTATTGCTGAACTCTGCGTCATGGAAGCTCTGGGAATCGTTGATAAAGGGAAATCGGGAGAGGCTGTGGAAAGGGGTCGGACCGCACTGGAAGGCGATATACCTGTTAATCCAAGCGGCGGTTTGAAGTCAAAAGGGCATCCGGTCGGAGCGACCGGGATAGCCCAGGCCGTGGAGATCGTCAAGCAATTGCGGGAAGAATCAGGAAAAAGGCAGATCAAGGGAGCGCGCATCGGGCTCACTCAAAATATGGGTGGCAGTGGTGCCAGTACGGTCGTTCATATTTTTGAGAGAGGATAAGAAAGGAGGAAGCGAATGTCAACACCATCAAGATATTGGAGAGAGATACCTCAAAGGTATAGACTGGAAGCCAACAGTTGTACGAAGTGCAAACAGAAATTTTTTCCACCGAGGCTTATCTGCCCGGAATGCGGCTCTCGCGATTTAGTGAAAACAAAGATTGCGGAGAAAGGAAAGGTCATAAGCTATACCATTATCAGAGTCCCCCCCAGCCAGTTCAAGGATCAGGCTCCCTATGCAGTCGGAGTTATAGAGCTGGATGACGGAGTCAAACTTATGGGTCAGATTGTTGATTGTGATTTTGAGGACCTGAAGCTGGGAAAAAGAGTCAAGATTGAGTTCAGAAAGCTTTTTAAAAAAGGACATTCAGGTATACTGTGTTATGGATATAAGTTTGTTCCTGATTCATAGGAAGGATTTAACAAAGCGTTTATCCTGACCTATTCATAAAAAAATGGCGATGATCATTTTTTTGTTTTGATATCAAGGATATACATGCTTTTCATAAAAATGACAATTGAAATGTTTTTGTTTGTTTTTACTTTCATTTTAATCGCTATTTTTTTACAATTAATGCAAGCCGATATGAAATTCAGATATGGTCTGTGCTCCCTTCAGATTTTTAACGCCATTCTCCTTCATTTTTCTCGGCGCTTGCGTAACTCCCCCAGTCCGTGGGTCAGACATACTCAGCGTCCGGCTTCGCCGGATGCCCTCGAAAAGCCTCATCCGAAGGCTAAATCTTCAATGTCGCTACGGCCACACCTGAATTTCAGTAAGTTTAAGCAACCTCGGCTTGTGAATAATCCAGGTTAAAAAAGCCGTGTCTTTTATAATTCGATACACAAGGGGAAGAGGGTATGTTTAGAATCAAAAGCAAAATAGACACAAAAAGTCCTGAGTACATAAAAAACTTAGAATATATGAAAAAACAGGTTGATGAGTACAGAAATAATCTCGCCCGCATTAAAAAAGGAGGCCCCGAGAAATACAGAAAGATTCATAAATCTCGAGGTAAATTATTAGCAAGGGAGCGCCTTGAAAGACTTTTTGACCGCAATAGTCCTTTTTTGGAATTAAGTCCCATGGCTGCTTATGGAATGTATGATGACCAGGCCCCTGGGGCCAGCATGGTGACCGGAGTAGGAGTGATCCATGGCCGGGAAGTGCTTGTAATCGCTAATGATGCGACCGTAAAAGGCGGTACCTATTTCCCTATGACTATAAAAAAGCATATAAGAGCCCAGGAAGTAGCCATGGAAAACCGTCTTCCCTGTATTTATTTGGTCGATTCCGGCGGGATATTCCTTCCTCATCAGGCAGGGACTTTTCCGGATAAGGAGCACTTTGGCCGTATTTTTTATAATCAGGCTCGTCTTTCTGCAATGGGAATCCCCCAGATCTCAATAGTAATGGGCTCCTGTACCGCGGGGGGAGCTTACGTGCCGGCCATGAGCGATGAGACGGTGATCGTTAAGGAACAGGGGACCATTTTTATAGGCGGGCCGCCTCTGGTCAAGGCAGCCACCGGAGAAGAGGTGACTGATGAAGAGCTTGGAGGGGCTGATGTGCACTGCCGGATTTCAGGAGTATCTGATTATTTTGCCCAGGATGACGAGCACGCATTAAAGATTGCCAGAAATATTGTTGAGACGCTTGAACCTTCAAGAAAATTCAGTCTTGACCGCAAAGAACCTGAAGAACCCTATTATGACCCTAATGAACTATTGGGGATCGTTCCAAGGGACTTAAGAAAACCTTTTGATACAAGAGAGGTCATTGCCAGGATAGTCGATGGGAGCCGGTTTCAAGAGTTTAAAGAAAAATACGGGATAACCCTTGTCTGCGGTTTTGCGAGGATCATGGGTTATCCGGTAGGGATCGTTGCTAATAACGGAGTCCTTTTTTCTGAAAGCTCTCTGAAGGGGGCTCATTTCATAACCTTGTGCGCAATGAGAAAGATTCCTCTGATTTTCCTTCAGAACATCACAGGATTTATTGTCGGAAAACAGTACGAACACGGCGGGATTGCCAAAGACGGAGCCAAGATGGTTCATGCGGTTGCCAATGCTGATGTGCCTAAATTTACAGTAATAATAGGCGGCTCCTATGGTGCGGGAAATTATGCCATGTGCGGAAGGGCTTACGGGCCCCGTATTTTATGGATGTGGCCGAATGCCAGAATCAGTGTCATGGGGGGGGAACAGGCGGCCAATGTTCTTCTCACAGTGAAGGAGAAGCACTTTGAAAAAACCGGCAATAAGATGACCGAAGAGGAAAGGAATAAGATCATGCAGCCCATTCTTAAGAAATATGAGTACGAAGGAAGCCCTTATTTCAGCACGGCGCGGTTATGGGATGATGGGATCATAGAGCCTCTGGATACCAGAGAAGCCCTGGCTCTTGGTATTTCCATGAGCCTGAATCAGATGATTCCTGACTATAAAGTGGGAATTTTCAGGATGTAACATGACAGAAAAAAAATACAGCACAATCATCTATAAGAAAGGAAGCCAGAGAGCCTTTCTTGCCTTAAACCGGACTGAAGTACACAACGCCTTTAATTCAACCATGATCTCTGAGATGCTGGATGTTTTTAGGGAGATAAGAGATGATGCCTCAGTCAGAGTGATCGTGCTGACAGGAAAAGGCAAGTCGTTTTGTGCGGGTGCGGACTTAAACTGGATGAGGGAGATCATCCATTATTCTTATGACCGGAATCTCAAGGAGTCATTAGAAATAGCAGAGCTTCTTCACACCATATACTCCGTTCCAAAACCCACTATAGCTCGGGTGAATGGAACCGCCATAGGAGGTGGGGTCGGTTTTCTTTCTGCCTGTGATATTGTCATCGCTGCCTCTACAGCCAAGTTTGGTTTAAGCGAGGTGAAAATCGGACTTATCCCTGCTGCCATCTCTCCGTATGTTGTCAAAAGGATAGGGGAGAGCAAAGCCAGAGAGTATTTTTTAACGGGAGAGAGGATATCAGCCGAAAGAGGTGAAAAGATCGGTCTTGTGAACCATGTCTGTCCCTATGAAGGCCTTGATCGTGAAGTTGAGAATACGGTCGATCGTCTTTTATCTTCCGGACCGGATGCCATGGCCAGCTGCAAAGAACTTCTCTTCAAGGTGCCTCAGATCTCATTGGAAGAGGCCAGAGAATATACAGCAAGAATGATCGCTAACCTCAGGATCAGTGACGAGGGTCAGGAAGGAATGGCTGCTTTTTTGGAAAAGCGGAAGCCTGCTTGGATGGTTGAAGATAAGGGAAAAAAGAATGTTTGAGAAAATACTGATTGCAAACCGTGGAGAAATAGCGGTTCGAATCATCAGGGCCTGTCAGGAGATGGGTATTTCAACCGTAGCTGTTTATTCAGAAGCAGACAGAAAAAGTCTGCATGTACAGTTTGCGGACGAAGCTGTATGCATAGGACCGGCTCAGGCTGTTGACAGCTACCTTGATATAGATAATATTATACATGCGGCCAAGGAGAAAAAGGCCCAGGCTATCCATCCCGGTTACGGATTTCTTGCTGAGAATCCCTCTTTTTCATTAAGGTGTGAAAAAGAGGGTATTGTTTTTATCGGACCGAATTCAAGAGCCATGGATCTAGTGGGAGACAAAGTGCGTTCAAGACAGACCGTGGAAAAAGCCGGCGTCCCCATTATCCCCGGTATGAAATGTGTTTTAAAAAATATTTCTGAATATGAGAAAGAGGCCGACAAAATCGGCTACCCGCTGATGATTAAAGCATCTGCCGGAGGAGGAGGCAAAGGTATGCGCATTGTCCACTCTCATGAAAGGCTAAAAGCCGGACTTGAAGCCGGGATGAGAGAGGCGAAATCTGCTTTTGGCGATGAATCAGTCTATCTGGAAAAATGCATTCAGGAGCCGCGGCATGTAGAGTTTCAGATCCTGGCGGATAACTATGGGAACATTGTGCATCTTTTTGAGCGGGAATGCTCAATCCAGAGAAGGCATCAGAAAATCATTGAAGAATCTCCATCTCAAGCACTTGATGAAGGCTTAAGGGACCAGATGGGAGAAGTTGCCAAAAGAGTCATCCAAGTAACCGGATACAATAATGCCGGAACAGTTGAGTTCCTTCTTGATAAGGATAGAAATTTTTATTTCCTGGAAGTCAATGCAAGACTTCAGGTAGAACACCCTGTCACAGAGCTGGTCACCGGTTTGGATATTGTGCAGCATCAAATTTTGATTGCAGCTGGAAAAAAACTCAAGATAAAACAGAGCTCACTGCATCAAAAGGGGCATTCTATCGAATGCAGAATATATGCTGAAGACCCGGAAAATAATTTTCTTCCTTCGTCAGGGAAAATATTGTTTATCAACGAACCCGCAGGGCCGGGTATCCGGCTTGACAGCGGAATCTACAGCGGCTGTGAGGTCCCCATATATTATGATCCCATACTGTCTAAGCTTGTTGTTTGGGCAGAAAATAGAGAGATGGCATGTCAAAGAATGGTCCAGGCACTGGAACATTATGTGATTTTAGGCGTCAAGACAAGTATATCTTTTTTAAAAGAAGTTATCTCAAGCCCCATGTTCAGGAGAGGAGATACCACTACTGATTTTATTGAAAAACAGTTCAAAGATGGGTTTGCACTAAGGAAAGATGATAAAAAAAGAGAGATCTGCCTCCTGGCGGCGGCTTTTTTGGGGCAAAACAGGACATATGATTCAGGAATAGGAAAAAAGGAACACGGAGAAAGATCGCCATGGCAGACATTAGGGAAATGGAGACTTGGGAGGAGTGAAGAAAGTGGAACATGAATTCGTTGTCGATAATAAGCTGTTGAAAATATTTCTTGAGAAAAAAGGTGAACAGTATGTTGTCGGTGTTGATGATGACCAATACACAGCGGACATCAAAAACTTATCTCCCCATATTGTTTCCCTAAAGATAGAGGACAAGGTCTATAGAGTGTTTATTGCACGGAGTGACGACGGATTTTTCGTACAGTGCAGGGGAGATCAATATTTCATCAAAGACTCGGACCAGGATGAGAGCGAAGTACAGGGCGGCGAAGAGAGATCAAGAGAAGATATGTTGAAAATCAAATCCACTATGCCCGGTAAGGTTATAAAAATTGAAGTTTCAGAAAAGCAGGAAGTGAGAGTTGGCCAGACACTGGCTATTGTGGAAGCAATGAAAATGGAGAATGAGATCAAGTCCTCTTTGCAGGGAGTTGTAAAGAAAATATTTGCATCTGAAGGCGACCTTGTTGATTCTGACAATCCCATTATGGAGCTCGAGGAGAAGAAATGCTGATAAGAAAATCAGATATGGCCTGCGCTCACTAAAGATTTTTAACGCCATTCTACGTGCTGTATTCTCGGCTTCTGCGCAACTCCCCCCGTCCGTGGGTGACCAGGATCGACTTCCTGCATCCGAAGGCTAAATCTTCAATGTCGCCACGGCCACACCTGATTTTCATAAGGACTAAGCTATTCCTGTTAGATAAGTAATATCATGCAGAACTTAGACTTTCAAACAGGCTGGCTGGTTCTGAAGTAATCCGGAGGCGAACGGGCGCGGTTCCTAGCATGAAGGGATTTGCAAAAAGCAGTAAATGTTTTCATAATAAGTGTATGAAATATGTGGAGTTTGATTGTTTTTAATGCAACTTTTCTCGATGCAAACAAGTTATGGATGATGAGAGAATGAACGATAAAAATTTAATACTTTTAGTACAAAAAGGCGATGAGGATGCTTTTGAAGAAATCATGCACAAATACAAAAATAAAATTGTTAATTTTCTCTATAATATGACCGGGGATTATGAAAAAGCCGTGGAATTATCTCAAGAAACATTCATAAGGGTTTATTATAAGGCAAAAAAATACAGACCAAAGGCTCCTTTTTCTTCGTGGCTTTTTACAATTGCATCGAATTTGGCAAAAACAGAGTTAAAGAAGATGAATAAACAAAGGAGTATTCCTTTAGAGAATGTATACAACAACAACCAGCAGGGACTGTCAGAAACGGATGACTTTGAAATGAAAGAAACAGTAAAAAAGATCAGAAAGGCGCTCAACAATCTGCATCGGCGCTACAGAATTCCGCTTGTGCTCAAAGATATAGAAGGTTTCTCACAAGAGGAAATTGCCGATATGCTCAAAAAACCGGTTGGAACCATAAAAGCGCAGATAAGCAGGGGAAGACAATACCTTAAACAGGAAATCAGAAAGGATGATTTTAATATAAATTTTAAACCAGAAGCTCAGGAGTTCGAAAATGAGAGAGCTTGATATTTTGAAAAAATATGAAAGAGTGGAGGCTCCGGAATATTTCGAAAAAGGAGTCATGAATCTTTTGATTCAGAGAAAAAAGAAAAAGCAAAAGGGCCGCATTCTCAGTCTTTCATTGGCAGGAGCCGTAGGTACCTTAGGGGTATTGCTTTTGGTTTACAGCATCTTTTTCTTTAGCGGAGGCAAGAGTATACAGGAATTTGCGGAAAAGGATACAGAAAGAGTTCAAGCCATGGAGAATTATTTCAGAATTGGTCATGAAAACAGAATCCCCATTACCGAAGCTGTTGATTATTCAAGGGAAATAGGAAAGCAAACAAGCCAGCCTGTAACTGTATATATACTAGAGCAGGTCTCAGAAAGCACCGATGCTAGAACCAAATTTTAGGAGGTCTGTTTAAAATGAACAACAATATAAGAAAAATGCTGACAATGGTTTTTATAGCGGCGGTTTCCGTATTTCTTACATGCAGTGCAACCGGATATGGCCTGGATGGCGATATAGATGTCAAACAAATAATTCAAAAAGCTGCTCCTTCAGTTGTTCGAGTGGAAGCTGTAAACGGGATGAGAAAAGTGGCAACCGGTGTGGTCATAGGGAAAGACGGATATATTGTCACGACCGCATTGGTTTCTCCTATCGGAACAAATATTTTTGTGAAAAATTCCAGCGGGGAGAAGTTCGATGCAGAGCTTGTTGGGATGGATCCTGTCACTCACATTGCTCTGGTTAAAGCTGAAGGCGGGAAATGGGAGTCAATTGAATGGGGAGAAAAAGAGGAAGTTGACACCGGCTCGTGGATCGGAGTTATATCAATATCTCCTGAAGATTCTACGGCTGTGACAAGCGGTATAGTGAGTTCCATAAGTCGGGATAAAATCCGTTTAAATGTGTGTTTGATGCCTGGTTCGAGCGGAAGTCCTGTAGTGAATGAGAAAGGCAGGATGGTTGGTTTAATCAGAGGCGTTTACTCAGGTCAAACAACGTGGGATGTTTTAGGGGATAATGATCCCAGGAGTCATATAGTCGGAGGAAGTCTCTCGTTAAGCATTGTTGGAACGCCTGTCTCCGGGCTGGCCGTGGCTATTCCGATTGATGTTGTGAGAAAAGTGGCTACAGAGATCAAAGAAAAAGGGAAAGTCCAGAGGGGGTGGCTTGGGGTATCCATAATCGAAAACCGTGACGAAGAAATAGAGGTCTATGATGTGGATACAGACAGCCCTGCGGAGAAAGCAGGAATAAGGAAAGGAGACATTATCGTTGAGTTTGACGGAGAAAAAGTCACCAGCTCCAGTATGCTCGCTTATGATATCAGAATGCACAGGCCTGGTGATAAACTGAAAATAGTGATTAAAAGAGACGATAAGACAAAAAACATTAAGGTCGAGTTGGGCGAGTACTCAGAAAAAAACATAATGGCAGAATTCAAGGAAAAATATCCTCTTCTCTTTTCTCCCGATAAATTCAGGCTGGAAAAAATTACCAAACCCGAAGGTTGGTACTTTTCACTCGTTGAAAAAGGAAGAAATCATATCGGTGTTTATCTTGAAGAGATAAACAGGGACCTTTCTGAATACTTTGGAGTGAACAGGGGAACGGGTTTGCTGGTCACAAAAATCGTCAAAGACGGGCCTGCAGAGAAAGCAGGATTGAAAGTGGGGGATGTCATAATAAAGGCTGACGGAAGGAGAATAGAAAAAACGAAAGAGCTGGAAGGGATCATCCAGAGAAAAGAAGAAGAGGAAAAGGTCAGCCTAGAAGTCCTCCGGAATACCAAAGTGGTCCATATCGAGGTTATCGTAGAGCGGGAAGAAAAAGATTTTCCTTTTTTGTCAGATCTTCGGAAGCGGGCATCATGGAAACGCCTTTTTGAAGAGAATTGAACAGTATCGGTGCATAAAAGTCTAGGCTTGCTTTTGTGCTCCAATTTTCCGGGAGGCAGGAAGCGGATAAAACTTCCTGCCTCCTTTTTTTTACTTCATTTTTGGTTTTTTTCTAATCCCAGCCATTCTTTTTGAATCTCATTAAATTTTTTTTCAGAAAGGCGGGTTTTTTCATACAATCCTTTTTGAACTCTCTGCCGGCACGCTTCATAAAGTATGATTCCGGCAGATACTGATAAATTGAGGCTTTGTACCATACCAAACATAGGGATTTGGATGAGATGATCAGAAAGATGCACGGCTTCTTCTGTTACTCCCTCCAGTTCATTTCCAAACACAACCGCTATGGGTTGTGTGTAGTCTATGGAAGTATAATCCGCGGCTTCAGAGCTGATGTGTGTGCAGGCAATTTTAAATCCTTGTTGTTTTAAGGAGCTGAAACACTCCTTAGTGGAAGAGTAATGGCTGAATTTGATCCATTTTTCCGCCCTTGTAGATATTGATTCATTAATCAGGAACGGCTCAGGTCTTGAATGAATAATATCGATATAGAGAATTCCCGCAGCATCACATGTCCTTACAACAGCACTGGCATTATGGGTGTTGGTAATATCTTCAAGCACGACTCTGAGGTCAGGCTGACGAAAGCACAGAACGTCCCTGACTCTTTTTTTTCTCTTTTTAGTCGGCATGTCAGGTTATGATGGTCTTGATTATCAGAGAAGCCCAAAAAATCATCACTCCAACAAAAGCTCTGTATTCTTTGTTGGCTAAATATAGAGACCATTTGAAAGCCTCTTTTTTATAAGAAATTCGCGGTCTGAGTGCGGGGATAAACAGAGGAACTTTTTTGAATGTCTGGTATTGAGAGGGAAAAAGGCGTTCCATTTTTTGTTTTTCAAAACCTATGATGACAGGGTAAAATATAAAAAAGTAAAGACAAAAAATACCGAAGACCCACCAGGAATGAGCTCCTGTTGTGACACCTGTTCCTATAATAAGGTTACCAAAATAAAGGGGATTCCTTGTGTATCTGTAGGGGCCGGACATGGATAATTTTGTTTCTTTTTGGATATGTCCGCACGCCCATGTTCTTAACAACAGACCAATTGTGGAGATAATAAATCCTATAATCACAGACCTAAAAGAAGGCCTGGCCAGTATAACAGCAGCTGCAGCAGCTAATGACCCTATGCGGACCCTCCATCTGTAAATTGTATTTTTTAGTTTTGTTCTTTTCATTTAATCCAGCAACTCTCTACATAAACGGGCGACTTCAGATGGTTTGATTCTTTTCAGGCAGTCCAGTTTATCACAGGTGTGTTTATAACAGTAGCTGCAGCCGAGCTCGGAGAATGCGATTTTGTCTTTTTTATTAAAGGGCCCATTTCGATTCGGGTTTGTAGGCCCGAATATGCCGACAACGGGGATAGAAAGAGCGGAGGCTGCATGAAGGGGAAAGGAATCGCCGCTGACTATGAAGGCTGATTCATGGATGAGGGCGAAAACTTCTTTAACGGTCAGAAAAGGAACGGCCGCCACACCTGTCTTTTCACTGATTTTGATAGCAGTCTGTTTTTCCTCGTCGTTCCCCCACAAAACCAAAGGAGTTAAACTTTTAAAATCAAGCATTTTTATGAGCTTTACCCAGTTATCCGGAAACCATCTTTTTGTCTGCCAGGCACCTCCGATATTGAAAAGAACGCTATTTTTACTGATGTTGATTCCATTCTTTTTAAGCTTATCCTGAGTGGATTCAATAAGCCCTGGAGATATTCGAATAGGGAAGTCCCATCTTTTTTCACTAATTCCCAACAATGAGAGCAGTTTTAAATTTTTACGGATAACATGCATGTTTTCAGACACAGGTTTGAGGTGGTGGGTGTAGAAGAGTGAGGCAAGCGGTTCTTTGAGATTTTTTCTGTGAAAACCTATCCTTTTTTCTGACATTGATAAAAAGGATATCAATCCTGATTTGACAAGGCCTTGAAAATCCAGTGCGATGCTTTTTCTTTGCCGCATGCTTGATTTTACTTCAGCGAGTGTTGACCAGAAAACGCGCCTGTAAAACGGTTTGCTTTTGAGATCAATGGTTATGATCTGGTCCAGTCCCTCGACTAGCTCTAGAATCTGTTCGGCTTCTTTTTCGACGACCCAGGATATGCTCTTTTCAGGAAAAGAGCTCCTTAAAACTGAATAAGCAGGGAGAGTGTGGATTATGTCGCCCAGAGAGGAAAGCTTTATTATGAAGATATCCTTATATTCCGAGAAGTTATCTGGTGTCTTCATTCGTTTTTTTTATTGATTTCCAGTATTATTTCAGATGTGGATTTAATTTTTGGCCCTCCTACTATGGCCACTTTCCCTCCGTAGCTGCACACCACATCCTTCTCCGGAACCGTCTCTTCTGTGTAGTCAGATCCTTTGGCATGGATATCTGGTTTGAGAGAAAGTAGAATACGGGAGACGTCGCTTTCATCAAAAATGATTATATGGTCAACAAATTCAAATCCAGAAAGTATATCAGCTCTTTGGTTTTGGTTTAAAATAGGCCTCCCCGGGCCTTTTAGCCGGTTCACAGATGAGTCACTGTTAAGAGCTATCACCAGAATATCTCCGCTCATACGTGCACCCTTGAGATATCTTATATGTCCCACATGGATGAGGTCAAAACACCCATTGGCAAGCACAACGGTTTTTCCTTCTTTTTTTTGTTTTATAATAATTTGTTTGAGCTTCTTTAAGGGGATTATTTTATTCAATTTTTAGAAACAATCGCCTCCCTCAATTCTTCTGTGGAAACAGTGGCCGTGCCTTTTTTCATCACCACAATGCCTGCGGCATAATTGGCTATCAGTGCCGCATTCTCAGGCTCTGCGCCTGTGCTGAGAGCAAGGGCCAATAGACTTATGACTGTGTCTCCAGCCCCTGTGACATCCACGATTTCTTCAGTGCCGAAGATGTTGATATTATATGGTTTCTTACCTTTTTGGAACAACATCATGCCCTTTGATCCCCTTGTAAGGAGTATGGATTCACTTCCTGTTTTTTCAAGCAGCTTTTCTCCGATCTCCTCGGGGGAACCGATGTCATTGTAAGTATCTATCCCAAGAGCCTTTTTTGCCTCATTTTCATTTGGAGTTGAGATAGTGGTGTTTTTGAACTCGACAAGCCTGAATCGGGAGTCCAGCGCAACTAAAATACCTGCTTGCTTGAAGCGGGGAAGCACTTCATCATAGATGTCTTTTTTGACAGTGAAATAATGGTAATCAGATATAAGAACAGCATCAGCTTTATATGACGAATTGATCAATGCATTCAGAAGTGAGTTTTTTATTTTCTTTGTGTCCGGAACTCTGCTCTCTTTGTCTATTCTTAATATCTGCTGTTTTGAGGTTCCTTCCTCGCCAGCCAATATCCTTGTTTTGGAAGGGGTTATATAGTGTGCTTTTTTGATGAGAAATTTTGAAGAAATACCGTGATTTTCAATAATTTTTAGCGTTTCTTTTCCTGTTTTGTTTGTTCCGACAACTCCGACAGGGATAGGGGAGGCTCCGAGGGATTTAAGATTCAAAAGAGAGTTTCCTGCTCCGCCCAATGAGAATATATTGTTTTTATACGAAAGGATCAGGACGGGAGCTTCTCTTGAAATACGCCGGGTATGCCCATATACATATTCATCAAGAATGTAGTCTCCCCAGACCACTATTTTTTTTTGGGAGAAATTATCAATGATTTTGAGTAATTTTTTCTTTTTTTTGTTCAATGGCATTTAGTTCCGTTTTTTATCAGAATACAGGAAAAAAATCAAATCGCCTGAGGTTTAATCCAATCAGTATCTTAAGAGGGCTTTTATATGGACGGACACGGCTTTGGCTAATCCGGTGGGATTGTATCCGCCCTCTAAAACAGAGACCAGCCTTCCTTCACAGTAAGTGTCAGCAATATGAAGAGCTGTTCTTGAAAGTTCATAAAATCCTTTATCAGTGATGCTAAAACTTCCTAGAAGGTCTTCCACCCTGCTGTCGAATCCTGCGGAAATAAGCACAAAATCAGGATGGAAGGAGTCCAGTTTCGGGATAAGATTCTCTTCCCATGCCTTTTGAATGGTTTTATCTCCTGAACCAGGAGAAATATGGACATTGATATTGTAGCCCTTTCCTTCCCCGGATCCTGTTTTTAAAGGATCCCCGGTTCCCGGGTAGGCATACCAATCATGGGTGGAAAAAAAGAGCACGGACGGGTCCTCATAAAAAAAATGTTCGGTCCCGTTTCCATGATGGTAGTCCCAATCTATGATCAAGATGTTTTTATAAAAATATGTTTCTTGAATATAACGGGCGGCAACAGATATATTGTTATAGAAGCAGAATCCCTCCTCACTGCCGGAATTTTGAGCATGATGTCCGGGAGGCCTGATAGCGCAAAAAGCATTTTTTACATCTCCGGAGCATACAGCGTCTACTGCTTCCAATACTCCGGAGACAGCTTTGACTGCGATTTGCCCGGTTTTAGGTATGGATTTTATCCGGGAGACGTGATTTTGTGAATGGATTCTTTTTATAAAAGGAATCGGATCTTTCTTGGGAACCAGGTGCTTTACTTCATCGAATAGTCCCGTCTGTTTAAGTCTGTCTTGAATGGCTGTAAGTCTGTCAGGGGATTCCGGGTGCCCTTTGAAGAGAATATGCTCTTTATAGATTTTGTCATAAACATATCCTGTCGTTGGTTTCTTTTTATTTGAAAGGTCCATTCTTATTGATATCTTTCTTTTTGATTTTAATCATCACAATATTTGTATCCGTTGCTCTTTGTATGTAAAGGGTAGCATCGCGTGCCTCAATGACCTCTCCTCTTTTGGGGATTCTGTTTAATCTGCTTATGGCATATCCTCCTATTGTTTCATAGCCGGCCTTTGGAATGTTCAACTGAAAGAGTTTATTGATTTCTTCTATGCTCATTCTGGCGCTCACCAGGATGGAGCCGTCTTTCTGGATCTTATATTCGGGTTTGAATTCATCATATTCGTCCTCTATTTCACCCACCACTTCCTCCAGTATGTCTTCAATGGTCACAATGCCCTCAGTGCCTCCGAATTCATCCACAATAATAGCAATGTTTACGCCGTTGTTCTGAAGTTCTTTCAGGAGCACGGATGCCTTTTTGGTAGGAGGAATATAATAGGCTTTCCGGATGAACTGTTTGATTTTCTTGCCCCCCTTTTCGCCGAGGATATCAAAATTGTTCAGAATCCCGATAATTCGGTCTATTCTTTTATGATATACAGGAAGTCTTCTGTGTTTTGATTCCACAAAGAGCGAGACAGCCTCCTTCACTGTCGCTTTAGAGCTTATAGCTTTCACATCTATTAGGGGGACCATTATTTCAGAGACTTCTGTTTCAGAAAAATCAAGGAGCCTGTTGATCATTTGCCGTTCACTTGGCTTGACATCGCTTCTGCTGTGCTTGAAGTCTATCATGTGCTTCATCTCTTCTCTTGTTACAAAGGGAGTTTTCTTGATGCGATGCTTTCCCGTGAAAAGTGCCACAAGACCGTTAGCGATTTTAGAGAAAAGCCAGACAAAAGGAAAAAACAGCAATGAGAAAAAATGAATCACATAGGATATCTTCGGGGTCAGTTGGTTGGACAGTTGCTGGAAAATGCTTTTGGGGACTATTTCTGCAAATATCCAGTTTGCAAAAGCCATAATCAGAATGGACACGGGGATACCGACCAGACCGAATAATTTATAGAAAAGAGAGGCGGAAATAGTCGTGCTCGTTATCGTGGCTAGATTTGTTCCCAATAAGGTGGTGCCCAGTATCCATTCGGGTTTTCTTAACAATTTTAAAGCCAAAGAAGAGGGCTTATGTCCTTTTTTTGTCATATGCCTCAGTTGGATTTTATCAACAGAGACAAGAGCGATTTCAGAGCCGGAGAAAAAAGCCTCGCTCAGAACGCACACAAGGATGATTAAAATATGAGTTAGAATAGACATTATTGTTTTTTAACGGTTATTGAATCAATCCTGTTTCTTGTGATTTTATCCACAGTGAATAATAGATTATTATATTTTATTTTCATGTTTTCTTTAGGGAGTTCCCCAAACAATGAAAAAAGAAAACCCCCTATTGTTTCCATTTCCTTTGATTTTATGTCCGTGCCAAAGAGTTGATTGAACTTGTTCAATGGCATGTTTGCTTTAATTCGAAATGTCGTACTGTTTATTTTTTGATGGTGCTTTTTTTCTTTTTCGTATTCATCGGAAATATCACCGAATATAAGTTCAAGCAGGTCCTCCATAGTCACAAGGCCCTGTATACCACCATATTCATCCAGGACTATAGCATAGGACATTTTTTTTCTCTGGAAAGTCCTGAAAAGTTCATCAGCTCTTTTATTGACAGGTGCAAAGAAAGGCTCTCTCAGGATCTTGATCAGTGTTTTTTCCGAATCTTCTATTTCCTGTGTTTTTAACCCGATAAGATCCGTAGCAAATAAGATTCCAATGATATTATCACGGCTCTTTTTATATATGGGCACTTTGGAGTAATGGCTTTGTTTTATTTTTTGGATCATTTCTATTAAGGGCATTTCAAAGGGAAGGCAGAAGAGATTGGAGCGAGGGGTCATCACTTCATCAATGGTTGTGTCTCCAAAATCAAACACTTTAAAGATATATTTTTTTTCTGAGTTATCCAGAACTCCTTCCTTTTCGCTTTCCTCTACAATGGTTTTAACTATGTCTTCAGTGAGAATGCTTTCCTTCCTTGAGCTCTCCCTGACAAAGATATTGACCACTTGATCTGAAATTTTTTTGATAAGCCATCTCAAAGGCCTTATCATGCTTTCGAAGATATATAGAGGAGTGATCACAAATGAAGAGAATTTCTCATTGTTATAGATAGCTATTGTTTTGGGTGTGATTTCACCAAACAGAAGCAGTAAAGGGAGAACGATTCCAATATTGATCCATGGAGTTTTCTGGCCGAATAGATGGATAATAATCCCAGCAGAAAGGGTAGATAAGGAAATGTTAACAAACTCGTTTCCTAAAAGTATGGTTATGATCAAGCTGCGGGGAGAGTTCAATAGCCTGCGTATTTTAATCCCCTTTGACGGCTTTTTTAGAACGATTTTTTCAATTTGATAGTGAGACAGTGAAAAGAAAGCGGTCTCAGATCCTGAAAAGAAGGCTGATAAACAAAGAAGTATAAATAAAATCGAGAATTCTATATAGAGAGAAACCATCCTGGGTTTAAAGAGTCATAATAAAAATTTGGAGTCCATATATTCCATGTCCTTAATATACCAGGTGAGTTCAGATTGTCAAATCACAAATTCTCATTGAATTATTGAATGGGTTGACTTTTTTCTTTGGGTATATTCTTTAATTTTAATTATGTATTATTCTTAGTATAATTAAAACTGATAAATAAAAAACAGGATTTAAAATGGCGATAAAGATTGTGATTGTTGATGACGATAGAACGACTCTGGCAATTATGGAGAAGACGTTGATTATGAAGGGATTTTGGGTATACAGTGCAAGCAACGGGGAAGAGGGATTTGAATTGATAAAAGAAGAGAAGCCGTCCTTAGTGATCAGTGATATGCTGATGCCCAAATTACATGGATTTGATTTGTGCAGGAAAATAAAAAAATCCGATGAATATAAAAACATAAAGGTTATCTTGATGACAGCCGTTTATAAAAGCAATCTGGCTTTAATACACGAAGCAAAAGAATCCGGAGCTGAAGATATTATGAATAAACCGCTGGATATGGGACTGATGTTAAAAAAAATTTATGATGTACTGGATATAAATAAGGATGGCCAAAAAGACAAATAAAAAAAAACGAACATCGCTGTTTTTTTATGAATAGGTCAGGTTAATCTTTTTTCTGTTCAATCGGTTTTAATTTATTGTATTCAACCAGAAGTTTGAGCCACCAATCCGGATATTCCAGTGCCTTTCTTTTTCTTTCTTTGACATCATAGTTCCACAAGTGATTGAACCGCACCAGCAGGTAATCACCCAGCTCCCACCAGGCATCAATAACTAACTTTGCATTATTGTTGCAGTAGTCAGTTAAAAAGTCAGATGCCAGTGAAGGATCCTTGTTGTAAAGCTTTTCAGCGTATTCATCAATCAGGGGAGTCCTGTCAACAGCGGTTTTCTCCCATTTCTGTTGATATTCTCTGACATCCTTGATGGCATGAGAATAGGCAACCTGTGTGTGAAAATCAACATAGTCAAACGCCCATCTTGCGGAATCCCTATCAAATTTCCAGTGATCTCCGATCTCAAAGGACCTGGGAATCCTGTTGATTCCGATGTAAAACGGCATATAGCAGGAAGTGTCCTGAGCACCAAAAGCAAGCCAGACAAGTCCTCCTATTGGATTGGGAAGCCAGTCTCTGCACTGGGTAACCGTCACATATTCAGCGCGGTTGACACTGATCACGCGTGAAAGGCTGTATCTCTTGCCTTCCAGTTCGAATCCATAGGGAAGGTGATTGGGATTGCTGAAAGCACCTCCCTGAAGCCCTCTGGCAGGATAATAGGGAGTGCCTTCAAATTTATCTCTGGTCATCTTCATCACATCATACACAGAAAGTTTTTTATCAGGCTTAACAGAGAAAGGAAATTCCATATTTGGAGTATCAGGGCTGAAGTTTCTTGAGGGGGCTGCCAGGTCAAAAAACCGCCACATACGAGCTCTTGAGCCGTTGCTGCTCTCAGCGCTGTATTCAGAGGGGGAATACGCTTTTTTCCAGTTGAATGGCTCTCCGCTTTCAGGGTCATAAAAGCCCTGTTCCACTGCAAAGGAGATGACATTCGGAGAGGCCATGAAATAGTCAGGATTGTCAAGATCGATTTCTCCGATCCGGGATTCATTGGGACATACACTTACATGATCATCAGGGACTCTCTGAGCGCACCACACGGCTCCTGGTTTTCCGCTTTCCGGAGTCCAGAGGGGGCCGACAGGCATGATCTCGAAGATCCAAACCTCGTTTGGATCAGATAGAGCCAGCATCTCGCCGGTATCGGTGTATCCGTACCCGTGTTTTTCCGCCAGCTCTCCCATTATTTTTACAGCTTCCCGCGCTGTTTTGGCTCTTTCCATTGCGAGTAACGTCAGCATGGTGATATCAAACTTTGCTGTAGGAGTGGGATTTTCCATTTTTTCCTGGCATCCGATGGTTGATTCTCCCAGGGCAACCTGCTGGTCGTTCATATATCCGAAGGCACCGTTGACATAAGAATAGGTATGGCTGACCTGTGGGATTTCAAGCCCTGTAAAGTCATCTTTATATTTTTCCCATTTGAGGCCTATGTCCGGGTCCCAGGTTCTGAACTGATTGATGTGGTATATTTTTCGTTTTGAACCCTCATCATAATCTGCAGCCGGGGTGTACCGCCATGTCCAATCACAAAGGCCGCAGTCACAGGTGTGTGTGCTCATGACAGAGCCGTCTGTTGAGGCATCCTTTCCAACGATGATGACAGTACATCCGTCAGTAGGTATGATTCCTGTTTTTGGATTTTCATTGTTTTCTGAATGAGTGAAAGAAACAAAACACAGGAGAAGAAGCAAAGATATCAAGCTAAGTTTTTTAAAATAGATAATCTTTTTTCCCAATTTATTCCTCCTTTTTATAGTTGGACCTCCTTGTATTAACCTGAACTCTTCATCACACAGATTAACCTTGTCCGGTCACTAGGATATGTTTTTTTTAGCAGATGTTAAAGAAAAAAGCAATATAAAGGTGCCGGCTGATGTCAGCAAAAGGGGGTTGATGATGGGAACCAAAAAGGTGGGGATTCTCTCCAGCCGGCCAAAAAGAATCATACTTATTATAGCATAATTTCTAAAAAATCAAAGCTTTTTTTGAATTTTATTTCAGTCAAAAAAAATCTTTCCCCATTTCTCCTGTGGAAAATATATTGGATATTGACCAGGGAAAAAGAAAATGTTTAAATAGAGGTCAAACCTGCCGGAGTGGCGAAATTGGCAGACGCGCTGGACTCAAAATCCAGTTCTCCTCACAGAGAGTGGGGGTTCGACTCCCCCCTCCGGCACTCTGGATACCCCTAAGTCTTTTTCAGGGATTTATTGCAAATCGTATGGTTTCTTGATAAAAATATACTGAATATGTCCTTATTTTTTACTCATTCATGTGAGAGAATGGAGCGATATCACCCGGGTTAAATCAATCCGTGACCGGTTAGGACAGGAATTTGAGGTGGCTCCTATGGATGTGTTTTTAAAGACGGCGGGGAATGACTTTATATTTAAGGAAAATCTGTTAGACAAGATTCAAGAACCTGGATAAATGGATTATATGAAGGAAGTGAAAATAAAAAAAGGATATTATAAAATATTCAAAAGGATGAAGTTTTCGAATGAATCCAAGGAATGGAGATAAAATCATGTATCTGAAAAAATCGGTCGTTTTCTTTTTAGTATTTTTAGGCACGCTCTTTTTCATCCCTTCCCTTCTGTCAGGGAATTGCTTCACTGTTCTTGTAGGGAAGAAGGCCTCTGCTGACGGAGCTGTGCTGTTCGGGCATAACGAACAGAACGGAGGAAGGAGGATCATCAATTACCGTTATATACCCAGAATGAAGTACAAGCCCGGAGACAAAGTTGTCCTTAAAAACGGCGGCACCCTGCCTCAGGTTGAAGAAACATATGCCATGCTGTGGCTTCAGAATCCTGGTGTGCAGTTCGGAGATTCTTATTTTAATGAATGGGGAGTGGTAGTGTCTTCAGATGCCTGCCCCACAAGGGAAGATCCCTATCAGGTCCTCGTTGAGAGGGGAGATATAACAGATGGAGGCATCGGGTATATGCTCAGGCGGTTGGTGGCTCAGCGGGCCAAGTCTGCAAGAGAGGGAGTGAAAATCGCAGGAGAACTGCTAAATAAGTTCGGTTATACGTCTTCGGGGCGCTCGCTGATTATTGCCGATCCCAATGAGGCATGGGTTCTGGCTGTAGCAAGGGGAAAGCACTGGATAGCACAGAGATGTCCGGATGATGAAGTGGTGCTCCTTCCAAATATCCATATTATCGGAGCGGAAGCTGATATCCGTGATACTGAAAATGTAATGGCCTCACCGGGCCTGATTGAGTATGCGCTTGAGAGAGGATGGTACGATCCTTCAGAAGCAGAGCCTTTCAATTTTAAAAAACATTTCTGCCCGTCCCCCCGGAAAGGAAGCTTTATGGACAAATATGGGGTTGACCCCAGGCAGTGGTATGCCCAGTGTATGGTTAAAGGCGAACAAATCCCTTTAGGCTCAGTGAAAGAGCTTCCATTTTCAGTGAAACCCGGGAAAAAAATGACGGTTAAAGATGTGGCTGAGATATTAAGAAGCCATTTGGAAGGGACTGAGTTCGATACCACTGATGGTTATGAAAAAGGCTCTCCTCATAAGATAAGGTCAGAAGCGGCCCACATCTGCGGCCCGACCACTCAGGAAGGCGCTGTATATCAATTGAGAAGCGGGATGCCTTTGGAAATAGGATGTGTGGTATGGCGTTCTCTGGCAGCTCCTTGTACCAGTGTTTTGACTCCGTGGTATCTTGGAATGGATGAAATGCCTGATTGTTATTTTAAACCAGGTGATATTGCTGATGAACTGGATTTGAAAAGACATTTTGATTATCCTCCGGAAAGATTTGAATTTGATTCGGATTTTGCTTTTGATGTGTTCAATGAACTGGAGAATCTGGTGGACACTGACTATAAAAAGGCCATAAAAATAGTGCGGTCCGAGTGGAATATGTTTGAGGATCAGCAGTTTGCTGTTCAATCGGCCCTGGAAGAGACAGCCTTAAGCCTGTATAAAAAAGACAAAAAGCTGGCTGTAGACTTTCTTACAGATTATTCCCTTTCAAGAGCCAACCGTGCTCTTTCAAAAGCCAAGAAGCTCGTTAAAAGGCTCAAAACACTTTTCTGGCGATTCTAAGCTCGTTTGTAAACAGAATCAGAAATTCTTTTTACGTATAATTCGGCTAAATAAAGTTGTGATTAAAGCTGTTAAAATGATATTATTATCAAAAAAAGCGATCATTCTTTTATAAATAGGCCCTATAGATAAGAAGGAGAGATGCAATGATTATTCCCACAAAGATGTTTTTTACAAAAGGAGCCGGAGTACATAAAGAGCAGCTTCAATCATTTGAATATGCCTTAAGGGAAGCAGGCATAGAAAAATTCAATATTGTCCTCGTTTCCAGTATCTTTCCTCCTAAATGCAGGCTGATACCAAGGAAAGAAGGATTAAAAATATTGAAGCCGGGACAGATCGTACACTGTATTATGGCAAGAAACTCAGCCCGAGAACCGGATAGGGTCATTTCTGCATCAATTGGATTGGCGCTTCCCACAGATGAAAAGACGTATGGTTATATTTCAGAGCATCATTCCTTTGGGGAAAGCGCCAAAAAAGCAGGCGATTATGCTGAAGACCTTGCAGCTTCGATGTTGGCAAGTACGTTCGGGATCAAATTCAATGTGGATGAGGCCTGGAATGAAAAGAAACAGGTTTTTAAAATGAGTGGGAAAATTGTTAAAACCCGGAACATAACCAAATCCGTTAAGGGAGATAAAGATGGAAACTGGACAACTGTGATTGCCGCAGCTGTCTTTATAAGCGAAGATATTTAACGGTCCAAAATATCATCCGGCCAATGAATGGAGGAGGGGATGAGAAAATACAACAAATTTTCTGATGGTTTTGATAAGGGATTGGAACCGCTTAAGCCTCTGGATATTGCCAAGTGCCGCAGCGCACTGGAATTGGTCAAAGAGATGAAAGATACTGCATTCGGGGGAAGAGCATTAGGGGAGGCTCATGAAGTCCTTTATAAAATGATATCAGATCCGGATTGTTTTGTTGTGGGAACCTTTTCCGGTGCCATGACTATTGCCAAAATGGGCTTACTGGTATGCGAAATGATAGATAGAAAGATGCTGGATGCCGTGGTCTCTACAGGAGCGCTCATGGCCCACGGATTTGTGGAGTCTGTCGGGTATTCTCACTTTAAATGCGACCCGTATGTTGATGATGTGGATTATTACAAATCAGGATTCAACAGGGTTTATGATACGATTGAATTGGAAAAGAACCTGGATGACATTGAAACCATCATAAAAGACGTGTTGAATAAATGGGACAAAAGCAAACCTCTCTCGAGTGTGACATTCTGTGAAGAATTGGGAAGATATCTTTTAAAGACCACAAAAGGAAGGGGCCTGTTAAAATCCGCCGCAGCAAATAATATTCCAGTTTATATTCCTGCGTTCACGGATTCTGAGCTTGGTATTGATGTCGGTGTGTTCAGGAGAAGGCAAAAAAAGAAGAATATGCCTTTGATAGATTTTGATCCCTTTATTGATATGGATGACTATGCAGAAAGGATTATGAAGAGCCGGAAAATCGGTATTTTCACTATTGGCGGTGGAGTGCCCCGGAATTGGGCGCAGCAGGTCGCACCTTATATTGATATCATCAATCATAAATTAGGAGAGAAATTTCCTCAAAAAAGGTTCTCATACGGAGTCAGAATCTGCCCTGAACCCGTGCACTGGGGAGGCCTTAGCGGTTGTACATACAAAGAAGGCGTATCCTGGGGAAAGTTTATTCCGAAAACGGAAGGGGGGATGTGGGCTGAAGTGATGGCTGATGCCACTATCGCCTGGCCTTTGCTTTTAAGGTCTGTCATTGAAAGGATGGAGTCCGGTAAATGATAAAGCAGTTCGGAGGTTTGAGCAAAAAAAAGCATGCCAGCTATCAAGAGTCAGAGATTTTGATAATGCCTGTTCCGTATGACGGGACAAGCTCCTGGGTCAGGGGTTCTTCCAAAGGTCCTGATGCGATCATAGAGGCGTCTGAATATTTGGAACTGTATGATATAGAGACCGACAGCCGTGTCTATACGTTAGGAATCCATACCTTGCCTCATATGGATGTGAAAGAAGGCGATGATCCTGAAACGGTTATCCGTAAGGTTGAATATGAAGCAGAAAAACATATGGATAAATTTATAGTCATGCTGGGAGGGGAGCATTCCATCACCACAGGGCTTGTTAGAGCTTTAAAAAAGAAGCACAAGGATTTTTCAGTCCTTCAGCTGGATGCCCATACTGATTTAAGAAACAGCTACAAGGGAAGTCCCTACAACCATGCATGCGTTATGGCAAGGGTCAGAGAAATGTGCCCTGTTGTTCAGGTGGGGATAAGAAGCATTTCAGAGGAAGAAAGCCAAGTGGTCGACTGGGATCAGATATTTCTGGCGAAGGATATTCATGATAATGATGAATGGGTCCAGGATGCGGTTGACAAGCTTGAACAAAATGTTTATATCACCATTGATGTGGATGTGTATGAGACTTCTCTGATGCCGAGCACAGGAACTCCAGAGCCGGGAGGGCTGGGATGGTACAGTGTGCTCGCCCTGTTAAAAAAAGTCGCGGAGAACAAGAAGATCATAGCCTTTGATGTTGTGGAACTGTGTCCTGATGTTAAAAACAAAGCTCCTGATTTTCTAGCTGCAAAGTTGATTTACAAACTGCTGGGTTATATTTATAATCCGCAACAAGCAATACATAAATAATATTTAGGAGGTGTTTAATGGTTTATTCAATCAAAAAAGGGATGGAAAAAAGGAAATTTTTACTTTTTTGTGCAGGAGTTATTCTGTTTTTCGTTTTGATTTCACAGGCATATACTCAGACAATAAGCCCTGATGTGTACCGTGTTCTTCGCTACCGATATATAGGCCCTCCGGGAAACCGCACCTCTGCTGTGGTGGGAGTTCCGGGGGATCCGCTTGTTTATTATATTGGAGCCTCATCAGGCGGGATATGGAAGTCAGCCGATGCAGGAGAGCATTGGGAGCCTATTTTTGATGACCAGAAAGTCCAATCAATAGGCGCGTTAGCAATAGCTCCATCTGATCCGAATGTGCTGTGGGCAGGAACAGGAGAAGCATTTGTCCGGAGCAATATTTCTATTGGAAACGGAGTTTATAAATCTACAGATGCGGGAAAGACGTGGAAGCATATGGGGCTTGATAAGACCGGAAGAATAGGGAGAGTCGTCATAGATGCGAGAGACCCTGATATTGTTTTCGTAGCTGCTATGGGGCATTGTTATGGGCCGCAGAAAGAAAGAGGTGTGTTCCGTACAACAGACGGAGGAAAAACTTGGGAACATGTCCTTTTTGTGGATGAAAACACAGGTTGTTTTGAAATAGCTATGGACCCGAATAATCCTCGAATTTTGTTTGCGGGTATGTGGCCTCTTGTTATAAAAACATGGGGAAGAGAAAGCGGCGGCCCAAACGGAGGCATCTGGAAATCAACGGATGGAGGGGGATCCTGGAATCGTCTTTCAGGGAATGGGCTTCCGGAACCTCCTATTGGGAAAGTAGGGTTAGCCATAGCCCAGAGCAACTCGGATGTTGTCTATGCATTGATTGAAACAGGCCATCCCAACAGGGGTGTATTGTGGAGATCTGATGATGGAGGCAGCCATTGGAAGATTGCAAGTTACAATAGGCTCCTAAATGAAAGACCGCATTATGCTTCCCGGGTCATGGTCAATCCTGCTGATGAGAATGAAGTGTATTTTGCAGCAAACAGCCAGAGCAGAACATTAAACGGAGGCTACACCACTGAAACAGTACCCTGGGGAGGAGACTGTCATGATATGTGGGCTGATCCTAAGAATCCAGATAGGATGATGATAAGCAATGACGGAGGCGCGATGATCACTCTTAACAGAGGAAAATCCTGGAAACGGGTCACTCTTCCCATTGGCCAGATGTATCACGTTGCTGTCGACAATCAGTTTCCCTATTATGTTTATGGAGGGCGTCAGGATGGAAGCGC
Source organism: Candidatus Aminicenantota bacterium (assembly GCA_021162615.1). GTDB lineage: Bacteria > Acidobacteriota > Aminicenantia > Aminicenantales > Aminicenantaceae > WJMT01. The sequence goes on along the minus strand of JAGGYH010000025.1, from coordinate 37,167 downwards.
CTATAAAGGGCCTAGTACAGGTTCTTTCGGCAGATGGGGAGTCTATAATTCTCTCTGGGAAGCGACAGCAGGCGGAGAATGCGGATTTGTGATACCAGACCCAGTCGATCCCGATATAGTCTGGGGGGGGAGCTATAATGCCGATCTTCAAAGAGCAAATTATAAAACAGGCCACATCAACACAGTTCATGTTTGGCCTGAATCCATTTATGGGGCTCATGCGGCTGCGGTCAAATACCGTTTTAATTGGACCTTTCCCATTCATATATCCCCTCATGACCATAACAAAGTCTACGCCGGAAGTCAGTTCGTGCATATGACAAGTGACGGAGGAAAGAGTTGGGAAGTCATAAGCCCTGACCTCACCACAAACGATGAAAGTAAAATGGGCCCGTCTGGCGGTCTTACCCGAGACAACCTGGCTGTGGAATACGGATGCTGTGTTTTTGCCATTGCTGAATCTCCGGTGGAAGAGGGGTGCATATGGGCAGGAAGCAATGACGGTCTCGTGCATGTGACCCGTGATTTCGGAAAAACATGGATAAATGTGACAAAAAACATACCTGATCTACCTGAATGGGGGACGGTAAGTAATATCGAACCTTCAAAATACAGTGCAGGAACAGCTTATGTGACCATAGACTTTCACCAGATGAACAACCGGGACCCTTTTGTTTATGTAACAGAGGATTATGGGAAGACTTGGAAATCAATAAGCTCGGATCTGCCAAAAAGTGTTTTCAGTTATGTTCATTGGATCAATGAGGACCCTGTGAAAAAAGGACTGCTTTATTTGGGTACAGAAAATTCCATTTATGTATCCTTTAACAACGGTCAAAACTGGCTGTCCCTGCAGAATAATCTGCCTTATGCCCCTGTCCATCATATGGTCGTCCAGAAAGATTTTAATGACCTTGTGGTCGCAACATATGGGAGAGGATTCTGGATCATGGACGATATATCTCCTTTACAGCAGTTGAATAAAGAAGTGCTGGAATCCGATATTCATTTTTTCAATCCAAGAAAAGCTTACAGACTCCATAGTAAGGCTGGGGGCCCTCGGGTCTTTCCGCGTGCCTATATAGATTATTACCTTAAGAAGAAGCAAAATCAAAGCGTTACAATAGAGATCTATGACGGGGAAGGGGATTTAGTCAATAAAATAAGCGGAACCAATCATTCAGGGATAAACCGAGTGATGTGGGATATGAGGCACTATCCGGCCGAGAGTGCAAAGCTCCGCACAAAACCCCCTGGAAATCCTCATGTAGTGGAAGAAAAAAGATTTCTTGAATTGTGGGAAAAAGAGGGATGGTATCCCATATTGAGCTGGGGCACTGGTGGAGGATTCAGAGGTTTTCTTGCGGCTCCCGGAAAATACTCTGTTAAACTTGTTATAGGAGAAAAGGAGTTTGCTCGAGAATTAAATATCCTTAAAGATCCGAATTCAGAAGGATCAATTGAGGACATCAAAGAACAAGTGAATATGCAGAAGGAAGTACGAAAGGACCTTGATTCTGTCACAGAAATGATAAATAAGATCGAATGGATGCGCAAGCAGCTTTATGATCTGAAGGCTATGTTGAATAAAGGCAAACAAAAGGACATTGCCATAGAAATTGAAAAATTTGACAAAAAATTGCGCTTGGTTGAAGGTGAACTCTTCCAGCCTATATTGGCTGAGGGGGATTCAAAATCCTTCAGGTATCCCAATAAATTATACTGTAAGCTGTCTGTTTTAGCTGGAGATCTGGCCGGCAGTGTTGATTTTGCTCCGAATAAGCAGCAGAAAGAAGTTCATGCTGTGCTGAAAAAAAGACTGGAAGCGCAAAAACAACTTTTCAAAAAGATACTTACTGATGATCTGCTTTTATTTAATTTATTCTTAGAAGAGAAGGGATTATCGGGGGTCATAGTTCCTGAAGAAAAATAGAGATAGCATAGAAGATTAAAGCCGCCTGGAAAATGAATCCCAGGCGGCTTTGCCGAGTTCCCTCAAACACAGCACTATGAAGACTAAATCTTCAATGTCGCCACGTCCTCACCTGAATTTCAGTAAGCTATTCTTAACCTCGGCTCGTTCATCATCCAGGTTAAATAAGTGAGAAATCTTTGGAATGATACAATGAGAAAAATGAAGGCCAAAGACTTGACATTAGCCACCACAATAAGTATCTTTTAGAAATAAAGGTCCAACATATAGTAGATAATTCATAGATGTAGAGCGTGAATTATGATAAGAGAACGAAGAAAATATTTTCGTTTCGGATGCAGTTGTTATGGTGAAGCAAGGTTTGAGAACAGCTCAATTGAAAAAATTTCCGTGAAGAACATATCCTCAGAAGGACTAAAAATCATAGCGGGTCAAAGGACGTTATTGGTCGGAGATCAAGTAGAGATCAGGCTTGATTTGCCCGGGGAAAAGATTCCTCCTTTTGTCTCAGGGCAGGTCCGATGGGTGAGTTCAGATGAGGAGAGCATGGAATTAGGTATTCATTTAAGTGGACTGGACAAGGATACGAAAAGAGAGCTCATAGATTACGGATTTACTGTTTGGCGGGAGGGAATGCAGACCAAACACTAACCTTCCACAGCCTTCTTACGCATAGTCTTTTTTTATGGTATAATCAAACCAATTTATAAAAAAATCCTTTTTTGTAATGAGTCTGTGTTACAGAATGATACAATACATGAGGGAGGAAAATGAGGATTAAAGGCATATCCCTACTTTCTGTATTCGTTTTGACAGGTCTTTTTTTGCATGCAGGACCTCAGCTGGACATTGACAAAGTGAAAGAGAGAAAAAAGTGGGAAATTTTTCTCAAATCCGCAGATATTATCAGCCATGAGGACATCGGGGAAGGGATCACTAAACCGAAAAAGCTGTTTTTGAGACTCGGGCCCAGGGAGGAAATGGGAGTATGGAAAAATCCGGAAGGAATCCAAAAAGGATTTAAGGATGAATGGAGATATGAGATTGCTGCCTATGAAATGGACAAATTATTGGGATTAGGAATGGTCCCGCCTACTGTGGAAAGAAGATTCAGGGGGAGGAAAGGGTCTCTTCAGTTATGGATAGAGCTGGAGATGGATGAACTGGAGAGAGTGAAGAATGAAATCAAAGTCCCGGATGAAAAGAAAGAAAAATGGCAAAAATCCATTTATCTTGCAAGAGCTTTCGACAGCTTGATAGGCAATATTGACAGAACGCAGCAGAACATAAGGTATACCAAAGACTGGCGCCTTATATTGATAGACCATTCACGGTCTTTTCGGACAAAAAGGATCTATACAGACCAGCTTATATATGGAAAGCATGGGATGAGAAGCAATATGTTGTTTCCAACCCTTCCCAGAAAATTCGTTGAGGCTGTGAAGTCTTTAAGTTATGACAGTATTAAGGAAGCGGTAGGAGATTATTTGGGTTACTATGAGATCGAGGCTGTACTGGCAAGAAAAAAGCTGCTTATAAAAGAAGTGAACGATATGATAAAAGAAAGAGGAGAGGAAGCAGTCCTTTATTAACCTGGATGATGAACAAGTCGAGGTTGCAGCAGATGCGAGCTAAGCTAACGAAGCAGATGCAGTGAGATCGGCTTGCCTATACATCGCCATTTTTTTATGAATAGGTCAGGTTAATTGCGTTCGTGCCATCCGAAATCTCACCATCCATTGACATAGAGCGGATGATTTTGTATAAAAATTAACTTGATAAGCAAAGATTTAACCGGGATATTGCTGGTTAAATTGAAGTGACCAGGTAAAATAACAATGGAGAGACGCATGATAAAAATAAAAAATTTGACTAAATATTACGGTGATTTATGTGCTGTGGACAACGTGAGTTTTGATATCAAAAAGGGTGAAATACTGGCGCTTTTAGGACCTAATGGAGCTGGAAAAACGACCATATACAGGATTATCACAGGGTATTTAAAGCCGACTCACGGGAATATAGAAGTCATGAATTACAATATATATGATCATATGATGGAAATAAAGAGCAAAATAGGCTATCTCCCCGAAGCAGCTCCTATTTATAAGGACCTGCTGGTCTATGATTATCTGGATTTTGTTGCTGATATAAGAGGCATTGAAAAAGATAAAAAACAAGATCATATAAAAAATCTCGGGGATCTCTGTGGATTAAACAATGTCATGCACATGACCGTTGATGAACTCTCAAAAGGATACAGGCAGAGAGTGGGGATCGCTCATGCGTTGATGGGAGATCCTGAAATACTGGTTCTGGATGAACCGACAGCGGGATTGGATCCCAATCAAATCGTGGAAACAAGAGAAATCATCAAAAGGATCGGAAGGGAGAAGACCATTATTTACTCCACTCATATTCTGAGCGAAGCAGAAGCGACTTGTGACAGGATTGTTATTATCAACAAAGGGAAGATAGTGGCTGATGATACTCTGGATGGACTGAGGAAGTCTATGAAGGAAGAATCCTTTGAAAATATTTTCATGAAATTAACCAAAGGGAATTAAAATGAAAAACATAAAACATATTTTCCGGAAAGAGTTTAAGACTTATTTTATTTCTCCTATTGCTTATATCGTTATCTCAGTTTTTCTTATCATCATAGGATGGTTGTTTTTTTCCACTTTTTTTCTTGAAAAGCAGGCAAATCTGACAAAATTCTTTTCCCTTCTTCCCATTACTTTCGCGTTCATAATCCCGGCAGTGACCATGCGCCTGTTTTCAGAGGAAATCAACATAGGTTCCTATGAACTTCTTATTACTCTTCCTCTGTCTTTTAGAGAGATTATCCTAGGAAAATTTTTTGCAGCAGTGGCATTTGTAGCCATAATGTTGAGCCCCACATTGATGTACGCTGTATCGACTTCTTTGATCGGAGACCTGGATTGGGGCCCGGTTATAGGCGGGTATTTCGGAGCCATACTTTTAGGAGCCAGTTTCAGTGCTGTCGGGCTGCTTGCGTCTTCATTAACAAGGAATCAGGTGGTAGCCTTTATCATAGGGATGGCCATCTGTTTCAGCCTCACTTTATTGATTGATTTTGTTTTGTTTTTTATCCCTAATGTTTTCATAGGCTTTTTTCAATATCTCAGTGCCAGCCATCACTTTCAGAACATAGCCAAAGGAGTCCTGGATTTGAGAGATATTATCTATTTTCTCTCACTCTCATTCATTGCTCTGTATGCAACAAATCTGGTTATTGAGGAAAAGAAATGAGGAGTTTGGAATGGAAAAAATAAGAAACAAATCTCATTATTACAAATTTGGACTGTATTTTATAATTACTTTACTCATCAACCTGGTCGCCTTAAGGTTTTTTTTCAGAATAGACCTGACTGAAAACAATCTTTATTCTTTATCCAAAGCCAGCAAGCAAGCTGTATCCACTCTAAGAGAGCCTCTAACGATAAATGTGTTTTTTTCAAAGAATCTTCCCGCACCCTATAATACAATCGAGTCTTATCTTCATGACCTTTTGGATGCCTATTCTCTTTATGCCAATGATTATCTCAGCTATCGTTTTTTTGATGTAACGGCAAAAGAGGGAGATTTGAGCGAACAAGCGGAAGAAAACCGCAGAAAAGCCCAGGATTACGGCATATACCCGGTTAATGTCCAGAAAATAGAGCAGGATGAGGCTAAACTGCAGAGGGCTTATATGGGGATGGTCTTTATCCACGGGGACCTTACGGAAAAGATACCGGCAGTAACATCTACAGAGAAGCTGGAATACAGGATTACTACCACTATACAGAAGATGAATGATAAGATATCTTCTCTTCTTAACCTCGAAGAAAAGATAAAAGTCAATCTCATAAAATCATCTTCCCTGAATGATATTGCAAGGGAGGTGAATCTGGAAGGGCTTGATACCATAACAGATGAAATGAATGATATTGTATCTGAACTCAATACAAAACTCTATAACCAGTTGGAATTTGTATACATTGACCCGAGTACGGATGAGATTTCCGAAGAGGAATTAAAAAGATATGAACGGTTTATGCTGCAGTGGCCGGAAATAGAGGGTTCAGATGGGCAGATAATAGAAGCAGGCAAGGGAATGGCAGCCATAGGGATTGAATACAAAGACCGGTCCGTAGAAAGGTCTTTGCTGGACAGAAACCTTAACCTTACCAGCAGGGGGTTGGAAGAACAGTTTTCATTGATAGAAAAGGATACCATAAAGGCTTTTATAGAGGAAAATGTGGATAATGTTATTAATATTCATGAAGAAATCGGATATTTGACATCTCATTTAACCCTTGGTTTATCTTATTCTCTCCCCCCCCAGCTTCAGGGAATGCAGCAGCAGACAGGTTCCTTGAATAATTTCAATTCGCTGATCAATGAAAACTATTCCGTTAACAGGATTGACTTAAAGAGCGAAGAGATTCCGGAAAGCATTGACACTCTTATCATTGCAGGGCCAAAGGAGACATTTTCGGACTGGGAGCTTTTCCAGATCGATCAGTTTCTCATGAAAGGCAAATCTTTAGCCCTTTTTCTCGATTCTTTTGAACAGGCCCAGCAGGGACAAAACCAGATGTACGGGATGTCACAGCCGCTCTATATGCCGGTTAACACAGGTATAGGGAAATTATTGGATCATTACGGCCTAAAAGTGGAAAAGTCATATGTGCTTGACGAGAGCTGCTATGTAAGCAGAGATCAGAGAATGGGAGAGACACCTATTTATTTTGCCCCTGTCATAAAAAATGAAAACATCAATCACAGGCTCAGTTTTTTAAAAAACATCAAAGAGCTCATTATGATACAGGTATCTCCGCTGTCATCCGATGAGAAAAAAATCAAGGAAAGAGATATTAAGTTAAATCCAGTGATTTCGAGTTCCGGAAGGTCCTGGACAATGTCCGGGCAAATCAATCTGAATCCCATGCTTATAAGGCCGCCTGCAGACAGTGAATCCATGAAAAGTTATCCTTTGGCTTATCTTGCCGAAGGCAGCTTTTTAAGCTATTTTTCTGGCAAAGAGGTCCCTGAGAAACCAAAGGAAGAAAGCGTTGGAGACAAGGACGAACCGGAAAAAGATGAAACAAAGGAGACACGGTTCAAAACAGAAAAAGAAGTCATTGAACGAGGAAGGCCTGGAAAGATATTTATAATGGGGTCATCTGAGATATTAAAGGACAATCTGCTTGACGAAAACGGAGAATCTCCCAATGCACAGTACATTTTGAACATCATTGATTATTTAAACAATAGGGAAGGTATCGCTGTTATGAGAAGTAAAAACCAGAAGTTCAATCCCTTGAAAGATACAAAGCCGATCACACGGAATTTTATTAAGGTCTTTAATATCGGGGGTCTCCCTGCGTTATTCATAATGATAGGGATTATGGTTTGGGCCAGACGGAAAGCCAGAAGAAAAATGATAAAAGCTGTTTTTACAAAACAAAAATAGCAGCTGGAGGAGATCAATGAAAAGACAGAAAGAATACATGGTATTGATGGCTGTCATCATTATTTTGGTTGTGGTCCTTATTATCAGCACCGGTAGGAATAAAATGTCTTATAAACTCCCTAAGCTTGATAAGATTGATGCAGATGATTTGAGTAGAATTGAAATCAACAGAGGAGATGAGTCCATTTTGCTTGAAAGGAGCAAGGGAGACTGGTTGATAATGCCCGAGGAGTACATCGCTGATCACGATAAAGTGAATGATATGCTGGATGTAATTAGAAATCTCACGCTGACCGAATTGGTTTCGGATAAGAAAAATTATGAAAGATATGAATTAGACAAAGAAAACAGAATTCATATAAAAGCTTCTGACAAAGAAAACGCACTTAGGGAGTTTTATATAGGCAAGGTGTCGTCTACATACAGTCATACCTATGTAATGATAGCAGATGATGCGAAAGTCTATCATGCCAATGAATCGTTTAGAAGCACTTTTGAACAAAATAAATCAGGACTCAGAGATAAGTCTGTTATGAAATTCAGTGCAGAGGAAATAACAGGATTGGCGTTAAAAGGTGAATTCGGGACTCTTGAGCTCAAGAGAGAAATCATACCTGTTTCGCCTGAAAAAGAACAGGAAGAGCAGGAAACAAGTCCTGGGGAAGAAGAGGCGTGGCTGTCACAGGACGGGAAAAAAGCGGAAAAGAGCAAGATAGATACCCTTTTGTCAAAATTATCAGGGCTAAACTGTGATTCATTTCTTGATGAAAAGGAAAAAGAAAATCTGAAGACTCCTGTCTATACCATTACGGCAAAAGGAGCCAAAGACTATGAACTGAGGATCTATGAAAAAGCGGAGGATGAAGAGAAATATCCTGCCCTTTCGTCTGAAAACAATTATCCTTTTTTGATTACTAAATGGACAGCAGAGAGCCTTATGAAAAAACCTGAAGACATACTGAAGGAAAAGGATGAGGATTGATTTGTATTTTCTGCGCAGCTAAAAAATAGAACCTCCTCTGGTGTTCACTCAAGATGATGCTGATTTGTTCGTATTTACACTCGATAAGATATTAACCAAGGATTCGGCATCCCCTGATTGGAAATCATTTCAGTCAAAAAGCCCGGCTTAGTATAAAACTTTGTCCTCTCCCAATTCTTCTATCTTTTTATTGATCCAGTCCGTGATCAAATCTCTTCGGAGAAGGACCGCTTCGATTTCCTTGTCAGTAAGATATTCACCGACCACATTTTTTATAACCTCGGAGTCGAGTGATTTAAGTTTTTCAACAAATTCTATGGGAAGTTCTTTCATAGTTCTCGAGCCTTGTTTGTTTTTTTCATCATAGATCAGCTTTGTTGTGTATTGTTTCGATGTTCTGAAGCTTCTGGAATGATCGATGAGTATCATGCGCCAGTCTTCGGTAATAAGATATTGATTTTGATGCCTATCCACATTGGCTATAAGATTATCAAAGGCCCTTTGAAGATAAAGGGCTCTGTTCCAGTGAAGGACCTTTATAGGAGGAACACGGATCTTTTTTTCATATTTGTCTTTAAGGCTCATCCAGGCATCGATCCAGAGCTGGCAGGAACCTCTGTTTCCCTGAAATCTTTTTTCAACAGTCGGAGGGACCATGTTTAGTCCTAAATACCTGTTCAATCTATAGGCGGCGATCTCCCATTTCCAGCCTTCCATATACCCTCTCATACGTCCTTCCGGGTTTTTCCATATGGCCTGCCGTGCGACTCCGTTTTTTTCCAGCTGAAGGATATAGGGATTGGTTACAGCTTCACGGCTTTGCATTTGCTCATGGCCTGTGATTTCAGCGGTTTTTAAATATTCTTCCCATTCCTCCATTTTTGCTATTTCTTCGTTGGTGAATTGGGCAAAGGTTTGGAAGCCTGATGAAAAAACAAAAATCACTATAAAGATAAATTTCAGGAATTTGTTCATTATTACCCTCCTCTTATCTTTATCTCTGTTATATAAATTTTCTACATAAAGAAGACAAAAGTCAAACGCACCAAAGAATTTATCCACCATTCCTGTGCAAATACCTGTTGAAAAAATGCGGTTATTTCTTTTAAAAAACTGATTTGATTGGAATTAGTATAAACTGCACAAAAAATGGGCATTCAAACAAAAGGGTATTTAGAAAAGCACCTGGTTTTCACCATTTTGTTTTATAAGTTCGTCAATAGTTTTGACAATTAACTGTTTTCTCTCCAGTAAGGCATGTATTTCTTTTTCATTCAAATATGAATCCAACAGCATTATTAACTCATTTTCATCTAATTCAAGAAGACGAGTATAGAGGATTTTGGGACAGCGCTCTATTTTGCATTTGAGTAAAATATCAGATGAAGGGGAAAATGCTTCGGAAAAGTCCACTCTCCAGACTTTCCAGTCATCCTTTTGGATCAAGATGTCTTCACTGTCATTACACTGGTCATTCACAAGAATTTCAAAGATCTTTATCGTATCAATATCGTTTTTGAATACATCTGGTTTTTCAGGTTCGATATTTTGAATTTTTCTATTCCTTTCTGTGAGGACATTTTCTATCATAATCTGAAGAGAGCCGGTCTGTCCGTTTATTTTTCGTTCCACAACCGGGGGAACGAGATTGATGCCCAGAATTTTATTGACCTTATATGCTGCGATTTCATATTTGTAGCTATCAGAAAAAAGAGAGGGTCTGGATCGGTTGACGTATTTAAAAATAGCTTTGAGTTCTTTTTTGCCGTCATTAAGAAGCACCTTCCAGAAATTTGTTCTCCCAATTTCCAGATGTTTTTCAATGGAAACGACTTCAGCTGTTAACAGAAATTTTTCGGTTTCCTCAGGAAAAAGTGATTTTTCCTGCTTATATGTAAATGGATATGATGCAGAGACAAACATGACTATTCCCAGAAAACAAAAGAACCTATTTTTTATGTTATTCATTGTTCTCACTCCATACAAAGAATTCCCCGTTTTTAATGATCAATGCGCTGAGAATCCCTCCGTAAGCCTTTGATATCCCAGTATCAATAACCCATAATCTTTTATCAAAACGGCTCAAGCTTTCAACTGAAGCCGCTATTCCTGTTTTTGGAGTATGCGCTATGACCATTGCCCTGGCTTTCAGGTTTTCTAGTATGGTATCCACTTCTGTTTTAAAATATTTCTCATCTTGTCTTGCCAGTTCCCTATACCATAGCGGACCATCGCTTTGAAAAACGATCTCAAAATCAATGGCAAGAGAAGTGTTGCTTAAACGTGCGTTCTGAATCTCTGACAGTTCATAGCGAGCACGATTATTAATGCCGCTTAATTTCCACTTGGAAAACTTGATGCTTATCCCGCCATGCACAAAGACAATATCATTTATCATAATAACAACATTATGCTGTAGAATCCACCAGCCATATTTTTTGTTGAAATTTTCTGTGTATATTTGCCTGGCCTGCTCATCCTCTCTTATGATGCGGCTCCAATAAGCTGTCAGCGATTTTTCTTTATCTGAAGGAGATGCTTCGCTTTCTTTTATAAATTCCTGCTCTTTTCTTCTTCTGTATTTTTCAGGGAGAAAAGAGACAAACTGCTCAGGAGTCACATATCCGGGTTGGTCTAAAGCGATTCCAGTAATATTCATTTCTTCATGGTTTCCTATGAGAAAGTGGACCATGCCTCCTGCTTTTTCGGCTTCCTTCTCAAGTTTCATGATGAGGTCCAGTACTTTTCTGGCATCCGGGCCTCTATCCAGAACATCCCCGGTTTGAACGAAATGGGTACAGCCTGCTTTCCAGTGTCCGTTACTGGATATGATCCCTGTGTTTTTGAGAATGGTTGTGAAATTATCATAATCGCCGTGAATATCTCCGACAGCAACGATTTTATCGACTCCTGTCCAGATACACTGTGTATCAAATGACTGGAGAGAAGGAACAGCAAACAGAGCAACAAAGGAAATAATGAGTAATGAGAATATACACCTGTTCGTTTTCATTTTATTCAGTTTTATAAAAGTCCCTTTTCTTTAAGCCAAGAATCATTGAAGATACTGCTGAGGTATCTGTTGGCTGAATCAGCGAAGATGGTGACTATTCGTGCAGGTCTGTCGATTTTCCGGGCAAGTTTAAGACAAGCCCATACAGCCGCCCCGCTGGAACCCCCTGCGAGAATAGCTTCTTTTTCCGCAATTTTCCTTGTCATTTCAAAAGCAGTCTTATCTGTGACCTGATAAACATCGTCTATAACTGAGAAGTCAACACATTTGATAAGAAATTCATCTCCGAGCCCTTCTATTAGATAGGAAGATGGCTTTGTTTTTTTGCCTGTATGGAAGTATTCATAAAATATTGACCCTACCGGATCGACACCAATGACCTTGATGTTCGGGTCTTTCTCTTTTAAAAACTTTGCAGCTCCGCATATAGTTCCTCCGGTTCCGATTCCGGCTACAAAGTAGTCTATTTGGCCCTCCATCTGTTCCCAGATTTCAGGTCCTGTTGTCATGTAATGGGCCTCATTGTTCTTTTTGTCATTGTGCTGATCTAAATAATAGCTGTTGGGAATCTCCTCTGCGATTTTAGGAGCAAGATTATTATAACTGTCAGGGGACTCGGGGGGGAGTGTTGAATCGACCAGAACCAGATCAACGTTTAATGCGCGGAGTATTTTTAATTTATCAGGACTGGTAGAATCACGGATCACTATTTTAAGGTTGTATCCTTTTAGAGAACAGACTACGGCTAAAGCCAGGGCTGTGTTTCCGCTTGAATTTTCAACAATCGTATCACCCGGTTTGATTTTTCCGCTTTTTTCAGCATCTTCGATCATGTATTTAGCAATCCTGTCTTTGATACTGCCTGCAGGATTGTAAAACTCGATCTTTGCAAAAATATCTGATTTCACTCCTTCTGCGATTTTGTTAAGTTTAACTATAGGGGTATTGCCTATAGTGTCTATGATGTTCTCGTAAATTTTTTTTGTTTTCAATGACCTATACAGCTCCCTAATTTAAAGGTCCTACGACTTTTTCTGTTGCTTCCAATATTTCTCCTGATTTCACAAGTTCCTTCATAGCTGTGTGGTCTTTATACAGAGGGCGGTCTTTCTCCAGAAAGCGGACATGTTTTCGGATTACTTTTTTTGCCTCGGCCACGCCTTTCCCAAGTTTGTATTTTCTGAAATCCAATGCCTGGGCTGCAGCCATTAATTCAATGCCGAGTATACCATAAGCATTATCCAGGATCTGAAAGTTTTTTATAGCCGTATTCATTCCCATTGAAACAAAATCTTCCTGGTCTGCGGCAGCGGGGATGGATTGAATGGAAGCAGGCATGGACAGTATCCTCTGTTCAACAATCTGCATATCAGCTGTGTACTGGCTTAACATGAGACCGGAAAACATGCCGGCGCCTTTGATCAAAAAAGGAGGAAGCCCCACACTTAAGGCCGGATTGTTCAGCCTGTTCAAACGTCTTTCCGACATGACAGAGACCATAGTGATAGCGGCCCCAGCCATATCCATAGGAAGGGACACGGGAGTCCCCTGGAAATTGGCGCCTGACAGCTGAAGGTCATCCTCGGGGAAAAACACGGGATTATCGCCCACTCCGTTTAATTCTATTTCTACCTGGGAGCGGGCAAAGGCAAGGGCGTCATGCGCTGTGCCTATGACCTGAGGAGTAGATCTCATTGAGTAAGCATCCTGGACTTTGCACTGGATTTTTCCTTCCGCAAGGTCTCCTCCTTTAATCAGTTTAGATATAGACTTGGCAGACCTTATAGCCCCCGGGAAACCGCGTGCTTCATGCAGTTTAGGGGTGTACGGCTTCATGTTTGCCTTTAATGCTTCCAGCGACATAGCAGCCGCAATTTCTGCCTGTTTGAGCCATCTGTCCGCATCATAAAGAAAAATGGCGCTCATGGCTGTGAGAAGATTGGCTCCATTTATCATGGAAAGCCCATCCCTTGCTTTCAATCCAGGGATGGGTATTCCTGCTTTTTCAATGGCTTCTTTACCAGGAAGAAGTTCTCCTTTATAATACGCCATTCCCTCTCCCATAAGAATAAGAGCTATTTGTGCCATGGGTGCCAGGTCTCCGCACGCTCCTACAGAACCTTTTTGGCAGACAAAGGGAGTGATTCCTTTGTTAAGCATGTGAACGAGTGTTTTGGTGATCTCAGGACGGCATCCGGAATTGCCATGAGCATGGACATTGATGCGGCTCAACATAGCTCCTCTGACATATTCAAGAGGGGCCGGATCTCCGATTCCCGCTGCATGATTGTAAACCAAGTATTTTTGGAATTCTTCGATTTGTTCGTCGTTTAGCACGACTTCAGAGAATTCGCCTATTCCGGTATTGACTCCGTACATGATTTCTTTGGCTTTGATTTTTTTCTCTAACATAGCCCGGCATTTTTTTATCCGTTTTTCTGCGTCCGGATGGAGAGATACTTTTTCATTGTGTCTCGCGACTTTGACAAGCTTTTCAATAGTCAATCCGGCTCCATTTAAGACAATAGTCATTTTCTGTTCTCCTTCTATTATATTCTTTATTTAACCTGAACTATTTAACAAAAAAATGGCGACGTTCTTAATCCAGGTTAAATAGGTTTAGATTAAATTTTTTTGCAAACTCAATAGCTTTTTCATAACCGGCGTCAGCATGACGAAAAACAGCGGTTGCCGGGTCGTTAAAAAGGACCCTTCTTATACGTCTTTCTGATTTTTCTGTCCCATCTACAAGAAGCACCATGCCCGCGTGTTGGGAATATCCGATTCCCACTCCGCCGCCGTGATGAAAGGAGACCCATGTGGCCCCGCCGCTTGTATTAGCCATGAGATTGAGAAGGGGCCAGTCAGATATGGCGTCAGAACCATCTTTCATTCCTTCTGTCTCTCTAAAAGGAGAGGCCACAGACCCTCCGTCAAGGTGGTCCCGGCCTATAACAACCGGTGCTTTCAGCTTTCCTGATTTGACCAATTCGTTAAAAATGAGCCCTGCTTTTTCCCTTTCACCTAATCCGAGCCAGCAGATTCTGCAGGGAAGACCTTGAAAAGCCACCTTTTTTTGTGCCTTCTGGATCCAGTTGACCATTTTTTTATTTTCCGGAAAGGCTTTGATCAAGGCCTTATCTGTTTCATATATATCTTGAGGATCTCCGGATAGAGCAGCCCATCGAAAAGGGCCTTTTCCTTCACAAAATTGAGGACGGATGTATTCCGGCACAAAACCCGGATAATCAAATGCGTTTTTCTCTCCGCCCTGTTTGGCAAATTCTCTTAAATTGTTTCCGTAATCAAAGACCCGGCTTCCTCTTTTCTTCATTTCCAGCATAAATGAGACATGCCTGGCCATGCTTTTAAGAGCCAGTTTTTTGTGCTTATCCGGATCGGATTTTCTGAGCTCTAAGGATTCTTCAAGGCTTAGTCCTGCCGGAACATATCCGTTGACAGGATCATGAGCTGAGGTCTGATCCGTCAGGACATCAGGGATGATGTTATCTTTAAGCAGTTTCTCAAGTATGTCTCCAATATTTCCTACAAGCCCGACAGAGATTGCTTTTTTTTGGTTTTTTGCATCAAGAACCATTTTTTTGGCTTCTTCATATGAATGAGTTATCTGGTCGATGTATTTTGTCTTTATTCTTTTCTTTATGCTTTCAGGATTTACATCCACTCCAAGAAAGGTGGCTCCTGCCATTGTAGCTGCTAGAGGCTGAGCTCCACCCATGGCTCCAAGACCGCCGGTCACCAATAGTTTTCCTTTTAAGTCCCCGTTAAAGTATTTGTCTCCACAAGCGGCAAATGTTTCATAAGTACCTTGTAATATCCCCTGAGTTCCTATATATATCCAGCTTCCGGCTGTCATCTGCCCGTACATGATCAGCCCTTTTTCTTTGAGCTTGTTGAAATGATCCCAGGTCGCCCAGTGGGGGACAAGATTACTGTTGGCTAACAATACACGCGGAGCTTCAGAGTGAGATCGGATAATTCCCACTGGTTTTCCCGATTGGACAAGAAGACTTTGATCTGATTCAAGTTCCAGAAGTGCTTTTACGATTTTTCTTACGGATTCCTTATCTCTGGCAGCCTGTCCTGTCCCTCCGTAAACAACCAGATTTTCAGAGTCTTCAGCAACATCAGGATTCAAGTTATTGAGAAGCATTCTCAGAGGAGCCTCAGTCTCCCATGTCTTGGCTGATATCTCCTTGCCTTCAGGAGCTTTATAATTAGGATGGTCCGCATATTTTTTAATAAATTCTGAATATTTCATATCATCCTCCCTATTGTTTGTTCATATTTTTTAAGACCCTCTCACAAAAGCTTTCTTTATCAAGGGTATCTTCTATTTCATCCAGGGCTTTCAAAAGACAGGCGCTGTTTTCTTTTTTGTTGAGGAGAAATCGCATGGACTCTTTCATCGATTTCCATACGGGTTTGATCTCATCCATCATTTTCTGACCGCTTTCCGTAAAGCCTGTAATCCTCTTCCGCTTGTCATTTTTATCGTTTGTGAATTCCACAAGGTCCTTTTTTTGCAGGTTTGTGACGAGCTGACTGACTGCAGAATGGGTAACCTGGAGTTCTTTTGCGATTTCAGTTACAGATAAACGTTCTTTATTGTGAAGCAGGTAAAAAAGAGGAAACCAGCTCACTTCAAAAGAAATCCCCAATTTTTTATAAATATTTGATACATCTGTCAGGAATCGGTCACTTATGCGTTTCAAGCGGGTGCCTACGATAAGTTCGCCGGCTTTTCTGTAAAAAGTCATATATGCATGCCTTCTTATTTATTTACGTTAGCACTTACATTATTTGTTTTTTTTCTTAAATTGCAAGTGAAAATCAATTTTTTTACAGCCTTATGAAGAAAACTCGACAAAGTTATATCTGACAGGTAAAATATTGGTTCATAATATTTATTACTAACGGAGTTTGCCATTATGACTGATAACAATTTTTCTTATGCTTTAACCAATCCTCTTTCTCTGTTATTGAATAAGCCGGCCTATGAATTTCAAAGGTCTGACCTGCTTAAGATAATAGAGAAAAAGCAAATTGAACGCATCACTTTTCATTATACCGCTATTGACGGAAGACTTAAAGAACTGAAGCTTCCGGTATCAAACAAAGAAAGCGCAGAGAGGATTCTTGCTAACGGGGAACGTGTGGATGGATCATCATTGTTCAAGGGTCTTGTGGATGCATCGGTATCTGATCTCTACATAATCCCTCAATACAAAACAGCCTTTCTTAATCCATTTGACAAAGGAAGCCTTGATTTCATGTGCCGTTTTTTCACAAAAGAAGGGGAGCTGGCTCCTTTTGCTTCTGATTCTATTTTAAATAAAGCGTACTCTCTTTTTAAAAACAGCACGGATTTGGATATTCACTGCTTGGGTGAACTGGAGTTTTTTCTCATATCTGAGACAGAAAAGGAACTGTACAGACAGAAAAGTCGAAATAATTATCATGAATCATCTCCCTTTGTAAAAAGCGGTGCCGTATTAACCGAAATACTTCGATACATCACACAGCTCACCGATGCCGTAAAGTACGCCCATTCTGAGGCAGGATACATTGACAGAATCGAATCAGAAAGAGAGGAGATAAATGGAAAACAGGCAGAGCAAATGGAAGTGGAATTTTCACCGAGGCCTGTCGATGAAATGGCAGATGATCTGGTTTTGGGGCGCTGGCTTATCAGAAACATTGCGTACAGACACGGCTGCATAGCTACCTTTGCTCCTAAGATTGCGCATGGGATTGCAGGAAACGGTTTTCATATTCACATTCAGTTAATGAAAAAAGGAAAGAACATAATGAAAGGAGCCGACGGAAGGCTTTCGGAGAAAGCTGAACGACTGGTAGGAGGCCTTTGTGACTATGCTGACTCACTCACTGCGTTTGGAAACACCACAGCGTCGTCCTATTTGAGGCTTGTTCCCGGCCAGGAAGCTCCCACAAAAATATTCTGGAGCGGTTTAAACCGCCAGGCACTCATAAGGGTACCTCTGGCCTGGTCAAAATATAAAGACCTTGCAAAAAAAATAAATCCTCAGGAATCTTCCATGCTTAATGGAAACTTTGAGAGCAAAACAGTGGAACTAAGAACTCCTGACGGCAGTGCTTTTGTTCATCTCCTTATCGCAGGCATAGTGATGGCAGCAGAATGGGGACTGAAACAGAAAGATTCTCTGGATAAAGCGAAAAAACTCTATGTCAGAGGACAGTTAAGTAAAGACCAAAGTATCATGAAATCATACAAATCTCTTCCTGGGGATTGTAAGGAATCAAGTAAAATACTTAAGGAAAAAAGAAGTTTATATGAGAGAGAGGGGATTTTTCCATCTTATGTCATCGATTATATTGCCGATCTACTGGAAAAGGAGGACATGGATTTATCTCAATACACAACAGAAGAGGGCCTAAGGAAGATAATGCATAGAGATTTGCACAAACATTGACAAACCTGATCTATTTATAAAAAAACAGCGATGTTTTCAATATTATTTTAGGTTGCCCGTGAATAATTCAGACTCAAAAAAAATAGTGTTAAAAGACTTGAAATAAATAAATAATTTGTTATAATAAAAAAAAAATCTTATTGCGCTGGCTGGGTAAGATTTTGAAGTACCCTCCTTCATTATCCCCTTTTTGCTTAATTTCCCCAAAACCAACAGCCAGCACCCCACCCTCATCATCCAGGGTAATAAAGTGTGTTCTATTGAATGAAAATTAGATTCTGCGGAAGCGTTCAAATCCAGATATTCCAATAAACTCAAGTCTTTCCGTTTTTTCTATTTCGTCAAAAAGAAGGTTTAATCCAAGAGTATCGCTGGAAATGTGTCCTGCGATGACGATATTCAGATTTGCCTGTTTGGCTTTCTTAAGATGCTTTTCACCGATATGCATCCCGACGATAGTACTGATGCCGCTGTTCGCGATTTTATCGAATATATCTTCTGAGCCTCCGGTCCCACCAGTCATATCTACATATATTTTGCCGCATTTGTTGTTTTCAGAGCCGTTTATGATTTTTGGGGGAGCCTGAAGCAGTGAAGATTTTTTATATTCCGGCATTTTTATCAGTATTTTTAATAATTCTTTAAGGTCGTATGGCTTTTCTTTTTCGAATAATTTTTTCAAATAGTTTGTAACACAATTATCAGCAGGTGTGTGTATGCATATCATAGGGATGTTTAAGATTCTTGCGGCGTCAACAGCCCTGTTATGGTTGACAGGAAGAATTCCTCTTTCGACCTCGCTGATTCTTTTTTCCATAAGCTGTTCCGCAACGCTAATGGTGATTCCGTAAAGAGAAAGAAGGTCAGCCTGAAGTCTCATCACATCGTAAAGCTGGGCAAGGGCAAACCCTTCAGGATGATGGGATATGATACAGTCAATATTTTCATTTCTCTCTTCGTTTAATTTATGTGTTAATAAGATTTCTCCGATTTCCATATCTATCCCGACTATAACCTTTTTAATTTCAGTGTCTTGGTCTCCATATAAGATCCGTGTGTCTGAAAATGGATTGAAAAGCCTGTCTTTATCATAAAATTCTTTGTCTTCATCACATAATTTTTCGAATTTTTTCTTTTCCATTTCCATCAATTTATCGATTTCCTTTTTATCTCTCAAATCGTTTTCAATTCCTACAGAAACAGCTTTTTTATAAAATTTGTCTAATTTCATTCTAGGCCTCCTTATTGTCGTGGAAATAAAAGCACGTTACTGAGTATTTTTAAATATTTTATTCCATAGGTCAATGGCGGTAAGCAAATCGTGTGACACTATCCTGTATATTTTTCCGTCTTATATGTAACCATATATTGACATGTTCATTCATTGAAGAAATACGGAATAATCTTAAACTAATTAAATTCTGTAACTTACATGGTTTTTTATTTTTGGCCCGTATCTTGAATTATATTTAATGCTGTGAGATTAAAAAAAGCATTATTTTTTTATCCAATTGAACGATTTTTGAGAATATAATTCAAGAGGAGAAGGGGAGGTGGTGAAGATGATTTAGATAAACCCGGTATTCAGCTGATAAAATAAAAAAATCAATGAAAGGAGGAAAAAACGATGAAAACCATATCCATAGTCCTTATAGGACTCTTATCATTGACTCTGATGCTTTCTTCAGCAACAATGGTTTTTGCCTCTCCTGCAGATGTGGACGGATGCTATGATAATCATCAAAGATGTACTGAGAGGGCATTGATGGGCGATTATGGATTCATTAAGACGACTTTAATGCTGACTGCTTGTGATGTAGCCCTTTTTAGTTGTGTGGTTGCCATATCGATTTGACTTCATTTGAATCAGGGGCCCTCAAGAATTATTCTGAGGGCCCTTTGGAGGTATTCATGAAAAAAAATGTTTTAATTATTGTTTTGACAATGATCATCTCATCTGCTTTATGCGGAGACTCTTTCAGTTCCAGCCAAGAGAAGGTCTATAATACTGAAGAGATAAAAATGGAAGAAGGGAAGGAATATATAAACTATTTCCCACTTCCTGTGGAGATTGAGTATGACTTAGAAGATATATATATACTTGACGCATCCGATAGTGATATTAAAATATTTTCAAAATCTGGAAAATACATACGGACCATAAGCCGTAAAGGAAAGGGACCCGGTGAACTTGATATGCCTTCAGGAATGGATCTGTTTAAAGACAGAATCTATATTGCAGATAAAATGAACCGGAGAATTCAGATCTTGGATAAAGACGGGGACTATTTAGGCGGATTTAACATTGAATTCTTCCCCGATCGTATTGTGGTATTAGGGAAGGACAGAATAGTCGTTTCAAAGCTTCCCCTTCTTGAAAAATCAGAAGTGATGATGACCTTCTGCTTCAGCCGACAGGGGAAGCTGTTATGGGAAGAGTTTAACTCTTATTACTCAGGAAATAGAGTGTATGATGTCTTCCGAAACAGGATAAGCTTAGGAGTAACAAAACAAAAAGAGCTGATTATTGCCAGAAAAAACAATGACAGGAATATATACAGATACTCCTGTGAAGGAGTTTTGATAAACACAATAAGCCTCCCCGAAGAATATCCCTTCAAAGAAGTTGTTCTTCCCTTAAAAAAAAGAAAAAAAATTGTCAATTTATACAGTGAGTTTGTTATATCCGATAATAAGCTTTATTTATTGGCATCACAATACGTTTCAGAAGGGAAAAACAAGGACCTTGTCCCTGGGAACAGAATATATCTTTTTGATATAAAAGGAAACAGCGTGGGAGTGATTGAACTTCCGGATAGATTTAAATTAATAAGCATTGATGAGAATCAAATATACGGCATCAACTGTGACAACGAGTTGAGGATTTTAAAGGTTAATGAAAAATGAAGAAGGCATTGGTTCTGTTTTTATTTTGCTTTGCTTTTTCCCCTGGATTTTTTTGTGATGCTCGAAACATTTGCATTTGTTCCTCATTTGATGAGGCAGTTCAAAACAAGAGCGGGCCTTATCTTTTGGTTTTCTTTTCGACTTCGTGTCAGGTGTGCTGGGAAGACCTTATAAAAATGAAGTACTTTCTGCACAAACAGAGCATCGATATCAATCTCATCGGAGTATCCAGAGATTTAAAAGAAGACCTGGTGAAGTTTGCAGAGATGTATTCCATTGATTGCCCTGTCATCAGTGACAGAAAAGGAGAATTATATAAAAAATATCAGGTGGATTTAGAACCTTTTAAGTTGATCATAGTGCACAGCCGGGTGTTTTATAGAGACAGTTATTATAAAGATCTCCAAAAAAGAGAAGAGAATATAAAGAAAAAGCTTATGGGATTCAAGTCAAAGTGTGCTTGAGTATCAGCTTGGGTCATAAAAGTTGTTCAGGCTTTTTAGTGTCATAGCATTCAAACTCTATGTCCATTGCGTCAGCCAGCGCTTTCAATTCAGCCAGATGGTCTCCCATGACCGTCATGGGATGATTAGAGTTGATATGGTTTTCTATTTTGCCGCATAATTTCAGATACCAGTGAGGCCAGTCCGGGCTGCAGTTTTTCGACCGCTCTCTCCATATCTCATCGGTGGGTATATCAGTGACTCCTCTTCCCGCACATAAATAAAGTTTGTGGTTTTTGTAAGAAAAACGGGCCCATGTGACGGTTCCGGGGATTCTGGCTACCAGTGAACAGGTCCCTCCTCCTTTTTTAAAGTACATATAGGTCTGGCGCTCAGACCAGGATCCTTTAAGGGACTCATGACTCCCAAAGGCAAAATAGGGGGCAAGAGATCCGGAGTTCACAAACCAGTAAAGAGATTTTTGAGAATCCCAGTAACGGAGGTCGTTAAAACCTACCGGCGAGTTGCCACTTAAAAGCTTCAATACCTGCATGGTAAGGGAAGCTCCGTCATCAGCCTCTGTTGCGACAACAAAGGTATTTCCGTCTGAATCCGGTCTTAATCTATTATTCAAAATCCCAAGAGTGAGGTCAGTGGCAGGGTAGTGTTCGATCCAGTCGAGCTGGTCCTGAACTCCCATGAAATCAAGTCCAAATTGTTTCCTTAATTCGAGGAGGGCATAATAGACTTTCATTTGGAAAAGAACCATTTCTTTGGTGAGGTGTTTTTTTGGGTTGTTTCCCAGCCTGATATCCATGCCTTTTTCAACGAGAAATTCAAAGGCTTTTTCAGCTTTCTTATCAGGGATTTTTTCCGTCATCTTCAAAAGCCTCAGACCGTCAAATCCTTCTCTGGCGATTCCAAAATAGCGAAGAAAATCCGCATCTGAGATCTTATTCCACATCTGCATTGACCTGGGACCCACAGCTCCGTAGAGAGAGCCTGAGAGCTCTGTCAATACATTTTTTGCTTTTTCCCGGTCCGCGTTAGTGACCTTAATGTCAATATATTCCTCTTTATCCGGAGTGTATTCCCCATGTTCCAGAAACGCCCTTATAGGCTCTCTATATTTTTCATGATCGTTAAAATCCTCTACAAACAGCCTGTCTGTCCGGATTCCCATTTGGGATGTTCCTGCTGCAGCAGCTAAAAGGCCTACAGCTCCCGGATAATCAGGGATAGCGCTTCCCAGCATCAATTTAGGAATTTCTTTAGGAAGCTGCCATAGCGGACTAACAGTGAAATCCGGATAGGCCCAACCGGCCATGAAATCAATAAACCGGCTTCCCCTTGCTTTTTTGATGGCTTTCATCCCTTCAGCCACACTGGAAATTGGTTTCTCAGAATTGAGCACGTTTGTCTTCCAGCCACATTTCTCTATGACCTTAATGAGCTCGGTCAGTTGTTTTTTAGCTATGGGCCAGACTTCTGCATTCGGCTCATCTCTGCTGTCAAGAGGGAGGTATATGTCAACATGCCTCAGCATAAAAGACTCCTTTTCATGAAGTTAAATGTTTTATTTTTTATTTGGAGAAGCGTTCAATAAATTCTCCTCCTGAATCAATATTTTCTGTTGTGAATATTCTGGAAGATAGGGTTATTTCTTTTTTAGCCGGCCTGCCTTGAAGTATGGCCAGGGCCGTTTCTATGGCTTCTTTCCCCCCTGTCGGATATTCAAAGGATGCGGCTAAAATACCCTGCTTCACATAGATTTGGCCTTCATGGGGAAGGGCATCTATCCCTATGAATACAATGTCTTTCTCTCGCCCGGCGGCTTCAGCCGCAAGGTAAGCCCCGTGAGCTCCGGGGTCATTGTGAGCGTAAACCAGATCGATTTTATCAAACCTGGCCAGGGCGGATTCCATCTCTTTTCTTGCTTCAGGTTCCAGCCATTTCATATCCGCTTCAAAGATGATATCTATATCACTTCCTTTAATTCCTTCTCGAAATCCTGAATGTCTGTCCTGCCCTGGAGTGGATGTCATCAGTCCTTTGAGCTCTATTATTTTCCCTTTTCCACCCAGTTTTTCAACGACCCATTGTCCGGCGGCTTTTCCGATCATTTTATTGTCAGCTCCTATGAAACAGGTATATTTTTCGCCGAGTATGCGCCTGTCCAGGATGATGACCGGGATTCCTTTGTCATAAGCCGCGGATATGGGAGGAGTCATGGGAGCTGCTTCCTTTGGGGAGACGATCAGAAGGTCCACATCCGCATTGATGAATTCCTCTATCTGTGACCTTTGTGTTAAAGAATCATTCTGTGCATCTTTGAAGATGACTTTGATTTCCGGGTGATTTTTCGCAGCATTCCTAATGTCTTGATTCATCTGAACGCGCCAGGGTTCACCAAGATTGCACTGGCTCATTCCCAGAGTCCATTTCGGCTTGACTTCTTCTCTTGATTCCTCCTCAGGTTTTGAGATTTCCTTTTTTCCGGAACAGCTTGCAAGCAACATGGTAACAGCGGCTAAAAGTATTAAATATTTTTTCATAATAGTATCTCCTCGTCTATTTGCGGTATTTTTGGAACAATACAGCTCCGACTATGATAGCCCCGGTTAACATCAAGCGGCTGGCTTCTCCCACAGCATTGATGCTCAATATTTTTTCCAGATATCCTATGGTCATAGCTCCTATTAAAGTGAGCCCTATTCCTCCTGTTCCCCCCATTAGATTCGTTCCGCCTATAACAACGATCGCAATCGCCGTAAGTTCATAAGTCATGCCGGCTTCCGGGTCCCCCTGGAATTCCTGTGCGGCTTGACATATGCCGGCTATGGCACAGAGAAAACCGCTCGCCCCGTAAACCAGAAGTTTTGTGGCTGTCACAGGGATACCGGAAAGCCGGGAGGCCTCTTCATTTCCTCCGACAGCATAGATATGACGTCCCCAGCGCAGTTTTGAGAGTATCAGCCAGCATATGAGTATACAGCCGAGAAATATCAATGTCACGACAGCAATATTTTCATGAAATATCTTTGAATTGATTATGTTAAATATGGCGGGAGCTTCCACGTATTTGTAGGTGCCATCTGCCTGAATAACCGCAGTGGATATTTTTTGTCCTCCTGAGATCCATTTAGCCATGCCTCTGGCAAAGACCATCATGGCAAGAGTGGCGATAAAGGGCTGTATCTTAAACCGATCAATAATAAAACCGGATGTGAGACCGCAGCTGAGGCCTGCTAAAAGGCAGACCATGATGGTGAAAAGGGGAGGCCATCCAAGGTGAATACTGAACAGGGAAAACAGAACAGCAGTGAGGCCAAGGATGCTGCCTACTGAAAGGTCGATTCCGGCTGTGATGATAACCAGGGTCATACCGCAGGCCAGAATTCCAAACACTGAAATATGTCTGAACATATCTCTATGGGTGTCCCATTTAAAAAAGGCACCATCCGCATTGAAGATGATTCCCAAAATAACAACAAAACAAAGCGCTGCAAAGGCACGCACGACCGGAAGCCTTGATGATTTTCTTAATCCAGTAAGTATGTTTTCCGATGATCGGCTTTTACTCACACTTGTTCTCCCATTGCAGACTGGAGTATTTTTTCCTGAGTCGCCTCATTTCTGTCAAACTCGGCTGTGATAGTTCCTCTATGCAGAACAATGACCCGGTCAGATAGGGCCAGCAGTTCAGGAAGTTCAGAAGTGATAAGTATTTGAGCCAGTCCTTTCCAGCTCCATTTGTTCATCAATTTGTAGATCTCATGCTTTGCTGCCACATCTACCCCTATAGTGGGCTCATCTAAAAGCAAAACTATTGGTTTTGTTTCCAGCCATTTTGCCAGCACGACTTTTTGCTGGTTCCCTCCTGACAAAGTGGAAACAGCCTGATTGATTGAGTTGGCCTTGATTTTGAATGCCTTGAAGCTCTTATTCACAGCAGCCTTTTCTTTTTTCTTTTGAATCCAGCCCCATTTTGAAAATTTTGATAAAGATGCAAGAGTCATATTTTCCCTGACTGACATATCAGAAATAAGGCCCGTGTGTTTACGGTCATTTGTTAAAAGGGCTATTCCCCGGCGGATGGATTTCCTTGGAGATATCACTGCATGTTCTTTTCCTTTAAGACGGATTTGACCTTTTTCTATTTTACTGTTTGTTCCGAAAAGAGTATTGAGAAGAAGGCTTTTTCCTGAACCTTGCAGCCCGGCGATACCCAGTATTTCACCCGCACGAACGCTAAAAGAAATGCTTTGCTCCGGAAAATTTTGTTTTTTATCCGGGTCGACCAAACTGACTTTTTCAACAGAAAAGAGAGGTGTCCCTTCTTTTTGTTCTTTCTCTCTCTTTCTTTGAGGGAATTGTTCGGTAAGCTCTCGACCCACCATCCATTTGACCAGTTTATTAGGGGGCAGTTCATCTGTTGAAGATGTTCCGATGTATTTCCCGTCACGGAGAATACTGATCCGGTCTGCGATCTTATAAATTTCTTCAAGCCTGTGGGATATAAAAACAATGCCATGGCCGCTTTCCTTGAGATTTCTTATTATCTGGAAAAGCTTGGAAGCTTCCACTGCATTGAGAGCACTTGTGGGCTCATCCATTATGATAATATCGGATTTAGAGACCAAAGCCTTGGCTATTTCAATCATTTGTTTTTTGGAAAGCGGGAAGAAGCCGAGCGGTTTTAATATGTCGATGTCCATCCCTAACCGATTAAGAATGGAACGGCATATTTCGTTTTCTTCGGAAAAATCCATTTTTCCGAGAAATCCTGTTTTTTCTTTTCCAAGAAAAATATTATCTCTCACAGACATTGAGTCAACCAAAGACATTTCTTGATGAATAGCTGAGATTCCGTGTCTGGATGCATGGGAAGGGGAATGAAATCGGACAGGATGTCCTTTGAGCAAGATCTCCCCTTTGAAATCAGTATGAACACCGGAAATGATTTTGATAAGAGTGGTTTTGCCTGCTCCGTTTTCTCCGGCCAGAACATGTACTTCCCCTTTTTTAAGGTCGAACGAGACATCATCCAGCACTCTTACCCCTGAAAAAGATTTTTCTATATTTCTCATCTTTAACAGAGCTTCAGGAGGAGACTGGTCTTGAACATGAAGATTTAAATCCATCTGATTTTTTTGAGATATAACAGAGGACAGTATCCATGTCAAGAAATAATGGGGGATAAGACAAGGAGACAAAAAAGAGGTCTTCGAAAGAGGGAAGACCTCTTTTCTATATATTTATAGATAAATTGTTAAAAATTAAGATTTTTTTTCAATACTAAAGACGTCTTTAATGGCTTTATAAAAGGAGTTTTTAGGGATAGCTCCCTGGGCCATTTGGGGTTTTCCGTTTTTTGGAATGAACAATATGGAAGGAATGCTCATTATTCCAAATACTTGGGCAAGCTCATGTTGGCTTTCGGTATCGACCTTGTAGATATTGATTTCATCTTTGAATTCCTCTTTAAGGTCTTCAAGTATGGGGCTGACCATTTTACATGGTGCGCACCAATCTGCGTAGAAATCAATGATACAGGGTTTATTTCCCTTATAGCTCCATTCTTTGTCTTTTTCAAAATCAAATATTTTTTCTTTGAAATCTTCTTTTGTCAGATGATCCATTTTCCTGCCTCTCTATCTGTTTATAATATTCAAATTAGGGTCATGAGTCAATTTCATCTCAAAATTAACCTGACTTATTCATAAAAAAATGAGATGAGCATTTTTTTACCATTAAGGCAAGCCGATCTCACTGCATCTGCTTTGTTACAGGGTACTCGCGGTGAAGGACCACAGCTTCGCACCCTGTGCCTCGCATCTGCAGCAACCTCGGCTTGTGAATAATCCAGGTTAATATAAATAAAATGTGTTGACTTAAAACATCTGTCCTATTATAATTGCTATTAGCAACAATTGTCAAGAGAAAATATATGGAAAATCTAAAATTAATAGACATCATTTACGTCCTATCAGATAAATGTTCCGAGCATCGTGAAAAGCATTTAAGGGAATTGAGGCTTTTAAAAGCTGAATACAAAGGCCTTACCTGTATGGATAAACACCGGGAGATCACATGTAAGGAATTTTCAGAGAAAATGGGTCTTTCCTTATCCAGGGGAAGCCGTATTATTGATAAACTCTACAAAAGAAATTACATTCTAAGGGCTGATTCTGATTCAGACAGAAGATGTAAGATGATCCGGTTGACTGAATCCGGAAAAGAAGCCAGAAACCGAATCGAAAAAGAAAAAAACAAGTGCGAACGAAAATTGGTATCAGCCATTCCCGGCAATAAATTAGATCAGCTAAAAAAGGGCCTCACGGATTTGATAGGCGCTTTATGATTGGATGAACAACTCGTGACGAAAAAAATAATGCCGAAGAGGGGACTCGAACCCCTACGAGCTAATGCTCACATGGCCCTCAACCATGCGTGTCTACCAAATTCCACCACTTCGGCTTGAGGTATAGAGAGAAACCGGAACTATCTCTTTTCTGGATTTGAAGTATCTTTCCCTTCTTCTTTGGTTTGTTCTTTTTTTGTTGTCTGGTCGGTTTGAGCTGGTTTCTTTTCCTGCTTCTCGGTTGTTTCCGTAACAGCTGCTTTTTCACCGGAAAGAGCAGACTTGCCTGATCCGGACGACATAATCCAAAGGCCTAGGGAAGTCAACATGAAAATGACAGCACAAGCTGTGGTGACTCTAGAGAGGAGGTTTTGACCTCCTCTGGGACCAAAAGCGGATTGACTGCCCCCACCTCCGAATGCTCCTGCCAGGTCAGCTGCTTTCCCGGACTGAAGAAGTACGGCTATGATAAGCACTAGGCTTACAACAACATGGATGATTGTGATTAATACACTCATTTTTGTTTTTCTTTATAAGCTTTTTTTGCCTCGTTTATGATTTCAACAAAGGAGCTTGCTTCAAGTGAAGCACCTCCGACGAGAGCTCCGTTTATATTTTTTTCCTTGATTAAGGAAAACGTGTTTTTTGGTTTTACGGAACCTCCGTAAAGCATTATAACACAGGACGAAGTGTCTTTTCCAACCATTTTTGTTAATTGTTCTCTTATGAATCCATGGACATCTTCTGCCTGTTCAGGAGAGGCAGTGCGTCCTGTGCCTATGGCCCATATGGGTTCATAAGCCAGGATCACTTTAGAGAACAGATCTTTATCAATTCCTTTTAATCCTTCTCTGAGCTGCTTTTTTACTTTGCTCATCGTCTCATTGTTCTCTCTTTCTTCAAGGGTCTCTCCAATGCACATGATAGGAAACAATCCGGCAGAGAGGGCTGCTTTGATTTTTTTATTCACCTTTTCGTCAGTGTCTCCAAAATACCGCCTTCTCTCAGAGTGTCCCACAATAACAAAGTCACAACCGGTGTCTTTGATCATGGAAGGGGAGATCTCTCCGGTATAGGCGCCGCTTTCCTCCCAGAATGTATCTTGGGCTCCAAGAAGAATGCTGGTGTGGGAGAGAACTTTTTTTACGTCACTTAACGCTGTGAAAGGCGGCATAATGACGATTTCCGCATCTCTTTCTTTTCTGACAGCCTTTTTGATTTGTGTTGCCAGGAAAACAGCGTCAGGAATTTTTTTATTCAGTTTCCAGTTTCCTGCTATAAACGGTTTTTTATTGGATAAATTCATTATCTCTCCGATAAAGCTTCGATTCCGGGAAGAGTTTCGTTAGCGATAAGCTCTAAAGACGCACCTCCGCCCGTAGATATATGGGATATATTTTTTTCCAATCCTGTTTTTTTTATGGCTGAAACTGAATCCCCCCCTCCTACTATGGACAGAGAATTCGACGCAGCGACAGCCCTTGCTATTGCGTTCGTCCCAAGGCAAAACTCATCGATTTCAAATACTCCCATCGGGCCGTTCCAAAAAATTGTCTTTGCGTTCTTAATGAATCCGGAGTATTTTTTGACTGTTTCAGGGCCTATATCCAGCGCCATGTAATCCTCCGGGATAGGAAACCGGGTCAAAGTCTTAAAGTCAGTACCTGGTGTTGCCTCTCTGGCAATGATATGATCCGATGGAAGGAAAATTCGGCCCCCTTTTTCTTCTGCTTTTTTAAGAAGTTCCAGAGCCAGCTCTTTTTTGCCTTCTTCCACAAGAGATTTTCCCACTTCAAATCCCATGGCTTTGAAAAAAGTGTAAGGCATGGCCCCGCCGATGAGAACAGCATTGGCTTTTTTTATAAGATTTGCAAGTACGGGAATCTTGTCAGAAACTTTAGCTCCCCCCAGAATAGCAATATAAGGTCTTTGAGGAGATTCTATGATTCTTGAGAAATAGTCCATTTCCTGCCGGACCAGGAATCCAGCCGCAGCCTTGTTGACGAATTGAGTGATCGCAACAATAGAAGCATGTGCCCTGTGGCATGCGGCAAAGGCATCATTGACATAATAATCCACTCCCTGAGCCAGCTCTTGAGCAAAAGAATCATCATTTTGTTTTTCTTCTGGATGGAATCTCAGATTCTCAAGAAGAATGATCTCCTCTTTACCCTGGCTTTGTTTTAATCGGGTAACCTCTTCTCCCGTACAGTCAGGAGCCAGGGTAATCTTACGAGCAATAAGTTGAGACAGCTTTTTGTAAACAGGATAAAGGCTGAATTGAGGATCTCTTTTTCCTTTAGGCCTTCCCAAATGAGAACCGATGATGACCCGTGCTTTTTGTTCTAAAAGATAGTTTAGGGTGGGAAGTACAGCTTTGATGCGGGTGTCATCCGTGATGTTTTTTTTGTCATCAAGAGGGACATTAAAGTCTACCCGAAGGAATACTCTTTTTTTTTTTAAATTCAGGTCTTTGAAAAAGAGCATCTTATCTATCTCGCAATGTGTTTGCAAAGATCCCTTAATCTGCAGGAATATCCCCACTCATTATCATACCAGGCAAGAATTTTCAGGAGATTGCCCTGGATAACCTTTGTGAATTCTCCGTCAACAATAGAGGAGTGCGGATTGGCCATATAATCGACTGAAACCAGCGGCTCTTCCGTATAATCAAGAATTCCTTTCAGTTTTTCTTGAGCGGCTTCTTTTAGTACCTGATTCGCTTCTTCTTCGGTCGTGTTCTTCTTCAGTGCAGCGACGAGGTCAACAACGGATACATTCGGGGTTGGCACTCTTATGGCGATTCCATCTATTTTTCCATTCAGGTCCGGAATAACCAGACCGGTGGCTTTGGCTGCTCCGGTCGTGGTGGGAATCTGGCTTACCGCAGCAGACCTTGCCCTGCGCAGGTCTTTATGGGGGGCGTCCAGGATTTTTTGGTCTCCTGTATAGGAGTGTATCGTGGTCATAAAAGCCTTTTCAATACCGAACGCATCATGAATGACTTTTGCAGGAGGAGCCAAACAATTGGTTGTGCAGGAGGCATTGGAAATAATGTGGTGTTTATTGGCATCATATATATCCTCATTGACTCCTAAGACCAAAGTCACATCTGGATCTTTCGCGGGCGCTGAGATGATGACCTTTTCCGCCCCTCCGTCTTTAATATGCTTTTCTGCATCCGGTCTTTTTCTAAACAATCCGGTTGATTCAATAACATAAGATATACCAAGTTCTTTCCAGTTTATATCGGAAGGGTTTTT
This sequence comes from Candidatus Aminicenantota bacterium, assembly GCA_021162615.1. Taxonomy (GTDB): domain Bacteria; phylum Acidobacteriota; class Aminicenantia; order Aminicenantales; family Aminicenantaceae; genus WJMT01. The sequence continues at coordinate 6,301 of JAGGYH010000025.1, read as the reverse complement.
TTTGCTTAATACTTTGATTTCCTTTCCGTCTACGATAAGAGAGTCATCAGTGGCTTGGATTTTTGTGTCAAGAATACCTAACACGGAATCATATTTAAGCAAATGACCCAGAGTTGCGGCATCCGTAATATCATTGACGGCCACTATGTCAATTTCCGGATCCTTATAAGAAGCCCGAAAAAAATTCCTTCCTATTCTTCCAAATCCATTGATCCCTATCTTTAGAGTCATTTATAATCTCCTTGTTTGATTTGTATGGTTTCACTCATATAAGTTCCCATTCGTCACATCATTATTAAAAAGCACTCTTTTATGGTAAAATTTTAAGATATGCACTTATTATAATAGTTATTTTTATTTTGAATTACAAGGAGCAATCATGAAAGTATTGAATTCTTCCCAGATGAAAAAAATGACAAAAAAGCGATGAAAGATTTGGGCATCATAGGGCCTCTTTTAATGGAAAATGCCGGTGCTGAGATATCCAGGGAAATGGTCAAACTGATCCCCGTCTTAGAAAAAATATCAGTCACCATTGTGTGCGGCAAAGGAAACAATGGAGGAGATGGTTTTGTGGTTGCCCGCCATCTGTTCAATAAAGGCTGTTCTCCGCATGTTATTCTTCTGGCGGAAAAAAAAGAATTAAAGGGGGACGCTGAACTGAACTGCCGTATTGCTGATAAAATGGGGATTCCTATCACTGAAGTCATCAGTCAGAACGAATGGGAAAAGGTCAGGGAAGTGGCCATAGCTGATATCAGTGCACCGCCTTTTTTATTTGAGGATAAGGCACTGAACATGGAAATGATAGAGAAAGACCGTCTTGTTTCTTATTTTAAAAAACGCGGCAAAAACACCCATAAAGGCACATACGGGCACCTTTTTATATTGGCCGGCTCTCTAGGAAAGACAGGCGCCGCTGTAATGGCGGGGAAAGCAGCTCTGGAAATGAGGGCTGGGCTGGTGACTGTAGGAACACCAAAAAGCTGCCTCCCAATAGTGGCGAGGTCTATGATGGAACTGATGACAGAACCTTTGGAGGAAACTACTGAATGGACACTTTCTGAAAAAGCTCTGGATAAAATAAAGGAACTTTTGAAAGGAAAAAATGCTGTCCTCATTGGTCCCGGTATTTCAACGCACAAGCAGACAAGTAAACTCATAAGGTCCCTGCTGCCTTTAATTGAAGTCCCCGTTATTTTGGATGCAGTTCTGGCATCTGTTTATGTCCACGGATTAAGCGGAGATATGCCAGTGAAAAAAACAGGGGAAAAGTCTCTTATGGCAGGTGACATTATAGACTTTTTGCCTCAAGCGGTTCTGAGCATGGAACAGGATAAGAAAGATCAGTAAGATATGCTGAAGAGACATTTTATCACCCGGTCCGAAAAAGAGACCATTTTTTTTGCAGAAAAGATGGCCCTGGAATTCCGGGGAGAGGAGATCGTCCTCCTTACAGGCGGCCTTGGTGCTGGAAAAACTGTTTTTGCAAAGGGGATCGCACTGGGATTGGGCTTAGAGAACATTAACCAGGTCTGTTCACCTTCTTACACAATATTGAATGTGTATAAGGCAAAGTATGATATCTATCATTTTGACTTTTACAGGCTAAACAGAGCAGAAACTGAGGATCTGGGTTGGGAAGATCATATAGGAAGCGGAGTGATCCTCATGGAGTGGGCGGAAAAAATAAATTATAAAGGCAGAGCCATAAGGATCAAAATTGAAATAGGAGAGAAGGAGGAAAGGATTTTTGAAATAGAGTCCTAATTTTTTCTTTTTCTTATTTCTTTCAGAAGTTTTTTTGTCGAAACAGTGGTGTCAACAGCTCCCAGTATGGCGGATATCACAGCAATCCCGTTGACGCCGGTTAACATAACACGGGCTGCATTTTGAGGGTTGATCCCTCCTATAGCAAGAATGGGTATTTTAATATTTTTTCTTATATATTCAAGCTTTTCGAGCCCTATTGGTTTTTACGTTTTTTTTTTTGATCCAGTATAAAAGACAGGGCCTACCCCGATATAATCAGCCCCTTGTGATTCAGCTGTTTCAGCCTGTTTGATATTCATGGCTGTTATTCCGATTGTTTTGTTTTTTCCCATTATTTCTCTGGCAAAAGGAAGGGGCAGGTCTTTTTGACCCAGGTGTACGCCATCTGCTTTGCAGGCTAAGGCGATATCAATACGGTCATTGATGATCAAGGGAATGTCATAGGGGACCAGCATCTCGGTTAACTGAAAAGCTGTGTCTAGAAAAGTGCGTGTATCAGTGCTTTTTGATCTTAATTGTACTATGGAAACTCCTTCTTTGACTGCTTTTTCTATGGTTGATATAAAATTGGTTCTGGTTGGATATTCGGTGTCAGCGATCAGACAGAGGCTCCAGTCGACATGTTTCATTTCGAAAGAATTATAGCAGCAGAAAACATGATTAACAAGGAGCAGTGATTGTTGAAATAAGTTTGCGGATTAGGTATAAAGTGAAATAAAAGGAAAAGAAAAAGGAGAAATCATCAATGGAAGTCATAAGAGATATATTTGATATTTTATGGGGTAATCTTTATCTGAGGTTTCTTTTTATCCTTGTTCTGACTGTTATGGCCGCATGGATCGCAAAAATCATCCTGAAACAATTTCTGAAACCATTGGCCCAAAAAACCAGTACAAAAATAGATGATCTTATTATCAGAAATTTATCTTCAATGATATTCTATATCATCCTTGCCATTGGCTTGAAGGTCAGTCTGTCCTATGTTTCTTTAAAATCTTTTTATTACAGCTGTATTGTAGAAACATTTCTGATTATCACTGTAACCATACTTATCCTGAAGGTAGTCAATGACTTAGCCCATCACTGGAAGAAGGATTGGGCTGCAAAAACAGCCTCAACAGCAGATGACAGATTGATCCCTTTATTAGAAAAAATCATAAAGGTTGTTGTTATAGCTCTGGCTGTGATATTTATTTTTGATTCCTGGAATATAGATATCAGCCCTTTGCTGGCAACAGCCGGCATTGCCGGCATTGCCGTGAGTTTTGCTGTTAAAGATTCCCTGGCGAACATACTGGGCGGGCTTCAGCTTGTTCTGGATAAGACATTCAAGGTAGGAGATAAAGTAAAGATTGAATCAGGAGAGTTAGGCGTTGTTCTTGATATAGGACTTCGAAGCACCAAATTGAAAACATATGATAATGAAGTCATTTATATCCCGAACGGCTATCTGGCCAATGCAAAAATAAGAAATTATACAGTTCCTGACCTTAAATTGAGGGTGAATGTGGAATTTGGTGTGGCTTATGGTTCTGACACAGATAAAGTAAGAAGCATAGTACTGAAGACTTTAAAAGACATGGATAATGTTCTGGAGAAGCCGGAGCCTGTGGTTCAGTTTATCAATATGTCTGATTTTTCCCTGGATTTTATTGCAAGGGCGTGGGTGAGAGATTATCAGGATGCTTATTCCATGAAACTTCAAATGACAGATGAGATTTATAAGGCGCTTAACAAGGAAGGGATCAACATTCCCTTTCCCACACACACTGTGTACACAAAAAAGATGGATTAGGGAAGAAGAGATATCCGGGAGGAATCTATGCTTGAAAAAATAAAAAGAAAAATAATTGAGGTTAAAGATTTTCCAAAACCAGGAGTGGGTTTTAAGGATATTACTCCTTTGATTGAAGATCCGGAATGTTTCACATTCATTGTGGATAAAATATCTGAACTGGTTAAAAAGAAGAGTGCTGACAGAATAGTGAGCATCGAGTCAAGAGGTTTTCTTTTCGGCAGCCCTGTTGCATATAAATTATCACTCGGCATGTCCATTATAAGGAAGAAAGGGAAACTCCCAAGGGAGTGTGTCTGCGTTAGAGCTCCTAATGAGTATGCGGTCGAGTATTTTGAAATACATAAGGACAGTGTCAAGCCAGGAGAAAAGATTCTGATCATTGATGACCTTATTGCAACCGGTTCCTCATCAATAAGTGCTATTAATCTCATTAAGAAAACAGGAGGAACCGTTGTGGGATTTGCAGCACTTGTAGAGCTCACTTTTCTCAAAGGGAGAAAGGCCATAGAAAGAGAACATCCTGATGTTGAAGTCATGTCTCTTGTTGAGTTTTAAACAAAGGGAGGACAGGTGAAAAAGCATCTTGACCGGTTCTTTAAACTTAAGGAAAACAACACCTCCTTAAGAATCGAAGCTGCGGGCGGAGTGACCACATTTATGACCATGTCTTACATAATTTTTCTTCAACCCGCAGTTCTTTCCGCTGCAGGAATGGATAACGGGGCTGTTATGGCCGCAACCTGTCTTTCGGCAGCGCTGGCAACCCTTTTGATGGGGATTATAGCCAATTATCCTATTGCCCTGGCTCCTGCAGTGGGGCACAATATATTTTTTGCTGTTATTGTATGCGGAACCATGGGTTATTCATGGCAGGTTGCCCTGGGAGCTGTTTTTATATCAGGAAGTATCTTCTTGAGCCTATCCATAGCAGGCGTATGGAGTAAATTGGTGGAAGCTGTCCCGGATTCCCTTAAATACGGTATTGCTGTAGGAATAGGTCTTCTGATTTCTTTGGTTGGGTTGGAATACGGAGGATTAGTTGTGGATACACCAGACGTATTAGTAGGATTGGGGGACCTGACAGACAAGGCTGTTCTTCTTTCCTTATTCGGAGTTCTTTCCATTGCTGTACTCATGGCATTAAAAGTGAGGGGAGCCATGCTTATCGGGATTCTGATGACCGCATTTGCAGGCATTCCTTTAGGTGTGGTCAAATATCAAGGAATCGTCTCTTCTCCCCCCAGTATAAATCCGACTTTGTTCAAACTGGATATACTAGGGGCTTTCAATACAGGCCTTATAACCGTGGTTTTTGTTTTTTTCTTTTTAGACCTTTTTGATACCATCGGTACTCTTATAGGAATAAGCGGGCAAGCAGGATTTTTAAAGAACGGAAAACTTCCCAGGGCCAATAAAGCCATGTTTTCTGATGCCGTAGGAACAGTGAGCGGTGCGCTTTTGGGAACTTCAACGGTTACAAGCTATATTGAAAGTGCTTCCGGAATATCTCAAGGGAGCAGGACCGGATTATCTAATGTCTTCACCTCGCTTCTCTTTATCGTCGCTCTCTTTTTCTCTCCTCTGGCAAGGATGATCGGGGGGGAGTACATCTCTGGCGGAGTTTTAATGAGGCCGGTGATAGCCCCTCCTTTGATTATTGTAGGGTATTTGATGATGAAATGCGTCAAACAGATCAAATGGGGAGATATAACAGAAGGCATTCCCGCATTCTTAACTATCATCATAATGCCTCTGACTTTGAGCATTACGGAGGGGATTGCTTTCGGATTTATTGCCTATTCTGTCTTGAAGTTGGTATCAGGAAAAGGGAAGCAGGTTCACTGGCTGATTTATCTTTTCTCAGTGCTTTTTATTATTAGGTATATCATCTCATAATCCTGAAAGCTGATCTGGAAATCAAATATGGCCTGTGCTTTTGACTTTCATCAGGCAAGCTGGCGCGAAATTCGGGTATGGCTTGTGCTCGCTAAAGATTTTTTACGCCATTCTTCGTACTGTGTTCTCGGCTGCTGCGCAACTCCCCCCGTCCGTGGGTCAGACATGCTCACAGCTCGGCTCAGCCGAGTTCCCTCAAACACAGTACTCCGAAGGCTAAATCTTTAATGTCGCTTCAGCCACCCCTGAATTTCCTAAGGCTAAATCCTTAACCTGGATTTTATTTTAATTCGAATGTGACCGTGACTGTAAAAATAACAGGCCTCGGACGGCCGTTAATGACCATGGGTTCATAGACCCACTGGCGCACCGCATCTTTGGCCGCTTCATCCAGAAGCGGCTGTGATTTAAGCACTCTGACACTCTGAACACGGCCGTAGATATCAGTAGTGGCTTCAACGATCACAACTCCTTCCACTCTGGCCTGTCTGGCTATTTCAGGATATTCAGGAGGTACGCTGTAAATAAGCTTTGGCCTTTTGATTGAACCTCCCACCCTGATAGGGGCTTCGACCTGTCCGACAACACCGCTTAAAACGCCGCCGACAACACCGCCGAGCACGCCGCCCTCGACGCCGCCCTCAACACCGCCTTCGACTCCGCCTTCGATACCGAAGTCGGTCAGTTCTTCTTCAGCGATTTCGTCAGGGATATCGACAGGGGCGACAAGCTGACCCGGCTGGATATTGGTTTGGGCTTTAACCGGCTGTATTTTGGTAACGGATTTGGAGCTGCTGCGTTTTTTAGCAGGAGGAGGCGGAGGGGGCGGCGGAG
>JAGGYH010000014.1 GCA_021162615.1 Candidatus Aminicenantota bacterium | reverse complement strand
GCGATTATTATTAAATTAACAACAAACAATAACCTTTTAGTTATATCTAGCTGTAAAAAACATGTATATCCTAGAGAACAAAACAGAAAATGAACATCGCCATTTTTTTATGAATAGTTCAGGTTAAGAGTATCTTCTATAAACCCTACTTCTCTTCTCTCTCTGCAGACACAAGAAACTTGCCGCAGTTTTCGCAGACATAAATATCATTGCTGCCTTCGATAGCCGAACTCATCCCTGTGGCTATATTGATATAACAACCCATACATGTTCCGTCTTTAACCTCAGCTACAGCAAATCCATATCTGTCCATAAGCCTGTCAAACCGGTCGAGAAGGGCTTTATCCAGCTCCGCTCTTATCAATTCAGCCTGCTGTCCCAGTTCTTTCAACTCCTGCTTTTTCGCCTTTTTCTTTTTGAGTTCTATCTCCTGGAGCTTCCATAAAAGTCTTCCCCTATGGATGATTTTATCTTCAAGAGGAGGCAGATGCAGCTCTATTTCAGAAAGAATCTTATACAGTTCATCAGGCGTTTCCGCTGTAAAAAGTCTTTTCCTGAACTTATCACTGGATAAGAATTGAGCTAATCCCGCAAACAGATGATTGAAAAGACCTGGAATGGCCGGGTTCCATACAATAAGGATTATGAGTTTGACTTTTTTCTTGTCAATGGCATCGAAATCAATACCATTCTTGAGTCTTCCCACGACCACGGCGATATCTTTAACTCCCGTATTAAATCGTGCATGAGGCAAAGCCACATGATGCCCGATTCCGGTCGACTCAAGCCTCTCCCTGTCAATGATTCGGGTAAGGATCGGTTTCTTGTTCTTTATTAACTTCTGTTTTTTCAGCAGATCCAGAAGTTCTTCAAAGACTTCCTTTTTATCGTTTACTTCCAAGTCGAGAATTATTTGAGAGGGTTTAAGATAATCTGAAAAATAGGAACTTTTCGATTTGTCTCTTTCCATTTTGTTTTTTTTATTCTAACACAAAACTTTTAAGCTCAAAAGCAAAAATTCTTCTTTTAAAAATTTTATCCTTTATTTCCTTCTAAATGAACTCGTCTCCTTAAACTGAGTCATTTCATCCAGATCAGACAGCAGGGAAATAATCTCCCTTGCCCATTCTGTAATTTGTACCGCCCCTTCCAGATCCCAGCCCTCTTCGAATTCATCAGCCACTTGATGGTACTTGGACTCACGGTACTCCAGGCTCTTCTTCTGAATATAATCACTCTCTTTTCCTGCGGATGTGATGCCTTCATGAAGCCAAACAGCCGGAATACCGGCCCTTGCGAAGCTCAACTGGTCTGAACGGAAAAAATATCCCAGTTCTTTATTTCTCTCCGGAATATATTCAAGTCCCAGATTCCTCGCAGCTCGGGCACATATCTCACCCAAATCACTGTGGCTTCCGCCTATGGTGTAGAGTTCCTTGGTTCTTCCCCATACATTTGTCATCTCAAAATTAAGATTGGCAAGTACGGATGAGGAAGGGATCGGAAGATGCCGGGCGAAATAATCTGAACCAAGAAGGCCCTGCTCCTCTGCAGTGACCGCCACGAAAATCAGATCCACCTTAGGCTTTTTCGCGCTTTGTGCGTAATATCGGGCCAGCGAAAGCATGGAAGCTGAAGCAGAGCAGTTATCAACAGCTCCGTTGTATATTTGGTCACCATCTCTGCTCTCATCTTTCCCTAAATGGTCATAGTGGGCGGAGAGAATAACGGCCCGCCTTTCTCCTTTTCTATCTTTTCCTCTGAGAACAGCCGCTATGTTTTGGCTCTTTACAGAGAAAAACACAGGTTTTTGTCTCACTCTGACTTTCAAACCCAGAAAAACCGGTTTGAAATCTTTTTTGGATGCGCTCTCTTCCAAGTCCTTCCTGTCATATCCAGCCTCTTTGATTACCTTTTCCGCTGTTTCTTTGTTTATCCATCCCTGGAAAAAAAGGCTGTTTTTTACATCGGGAAGGAAGAATGATTCTCCTGACCAAGAATTTTTGACCACATCCCACCCGTAAGCCGCTCCTTTTTTATTATGAATGATGAGAATGCCGGCAGCTCCCAGTTCTGAGGCCTTCTCGAATTTATACGTCCATCTCCCATAATAAGTCATATCCTCACCGTCAAATATCCCGTCAGGATAATTGCCGGGTTCATTAATTTCCACAAGAAGGACTTTCCCTTTGAGGTCAGTCCCTTTGATATCATCCCATTCTCTTTCAGGTGCTTGGATAAGGTAACCCCCATAAACAAGCTCTCCTTCTATACCTTCCGGGCAGTCTCTTCTCTCAGAGCCTATGACAAACTCTTCATGAATTTCCGGTTCTATGGAAAAAGACCCGCAAAGGAACTCAATGCTCGCTTCAGGGTCAGGCCGGGTGCCAACAAGATTGACCGCCTGGCGATAATCATCCCCAAAAGCAGGCTCTAATCCCAGACTTCTGAAGAAATTTTCCTGATATAAAGCAGCGGTCTTCAGGCCTCTTGAACCAACAGCTCTGCCTTCCAGCAGGTCATCTGACAGAAACCGGATATGGCCCTCTATTTCCTCCGGAGTTATATCTTTTCCGGCCTTGTTTCCCTGACAGTTCCATAAAAGAATCACTGATAGAAAAATCAGACTGGGATATAAATATTTTTTCATTCACTGCCTCCTTTAATAGAAATTGACTTCATTACTTATCTTGTTTCGGATTATCCGAATAATACTGGCAGATATACTTTTCCTGCACTTTAAAAGACCAGTGCACATCACGTATAAAATCAGCAGCCTCCTGATACGCCTCTCGTTCCATCAGCTCTATGAACTGTTCATGCTCCTTAATGGAAGTCTGCTCCCATTCTTTGATATAACCTTCCCTTCTCGGAAAATCATAAAGTCTTTTTTTAAGAGTATCTGCTGTTTTTCTTAACGTCTTGTTTCCTGAAAGCATAAGGTAAACATCATGAAATTTAAGGTTTTCTTCATAATAATTATTAAAATCATCTTTTTTTATGGCTTTATCCATCAGGTCATTCAGCTTCTTCAGCTCGTTCGTCTCTCTCTTGCCAAAAAAGGAGGAAGCTGAAAGAACCGCCGTGCTTTCAAGCGCGCCGAGTATTTGATAGAAATCCTTTATATCCTGAATTGTCAGTGTATTGACAACCACACCCCTTCTGGGAAGTATATTGACAAATCCTTCCATCTCAAGCCTGATCAGTGCGTCTCTGAGTGGAGTTTTACTGATCCCCAATTTCCGGCTCGTGGCATTCATATCTATGGTTGAACCCGGTCTTAATTCTCCCACTTTCATCTGGAATCGGATGTATTCATACACTTGATCCTTTAAGGAAGCCAAGTTCAATATCGTTTCTTTCTTCATTTGATTCATCCCCTTACACAAAATTCTGGACTATATGTATATAAATATTCAACCAAAGTCAAATAACCTGACCTCCTCATAAAAATGGATTCTCCTTCTCATACAGCATTTCTTTTGGCTTATTGAACGAGATATCACCGATTCCAAGCATTTTAAGAGCTTCATACAGGATCTTCCCTGTATGTTTGAAAGCAACCGCCGTATGGTGGGGGAATCTTTTCTCTATGAGTACGTATCTGTAAAACCTGGACATTTCTTTGATGGCAAAAATTCCGATGCTTCCAAAAGAACCCGGGTCTATATCCAGAATCTCCCCTTCAGCTATGTAACTTTTAAGCTCTGCATCCGCTGTGGACTGGAGTCTGAATACAGTCACATCACCCGGTCTGATCCTTCCTTCCAGAGTTCCTCTTGTTATATCCGGCTCTTCCCCGTTTTCAAGAAGCCGGTTCATTATAAGCTGATATTTCATCTTTGGTTCTATCATACAGCAGGCGGCTGTGTTCCCACAGTGAAAGCCCATGAAAAGGTCATTTATTTTATAGTCTTTGACCTTTTTTCCGGCCTTTTTATACATATCTTCCGGCACGGTGTTATTGATATCCAAAAGGGTAGCCGGAAATTCTGTAGCGCACACAGCTATGAATTCACTCAGGGCGCCATAAATATCCACCTCGCAGGCGACCGGTATTCCATTTGAAGCAAGCCTGGAATTCACATAACAGGGAACAAATCCAAAATAGCTTTCAAAAGCAGGCCAGCATTTGTTGGCGAATACCCCGTACTCACTTGCACCGAGATTCTCTTCGTAAAACCTTTTGAGCGCCACTTCATACTGGGCCAGCCTTTTTAAAAGGTCAGGATACTGGTTTCCTCCCCCGAGCTCTTTGGTCATTTCCTTTGTGATTTTTTCAATGTGCGGGCTTCCCTCTGTCTTTCGAAAGATATCATAGAGGTCCAGTTCGCTGTTTTCCATGACCTCTACATTGAGGTCATACAAAGGTTTGATTGGAGCATTGCATGCCAGGAAATCCTGAGGTCTGGGGCCAAATGAAAATATTTTAAGTCCCTTTATACCGATTACAACCCTTGCGATAGAGATAAAGTCCTTGATCATATCAGCGATCTGCGAAGCTGTCCCAACTGGAAAATCGGGGATATAAGGATTTATCTTTCTCAATCCCATATTGTACGACGCATTAAGCATGCCGCAGTAGGCATCCCCTCTGTCCTGAATCAAATTATTCGCAGGCTCTTCTGCTGCTGCCGCAAACATGCAGGGACCCTGAAATCTTTCAGCCAGCATGGCCGCAGGCCCTTCCGGTCCAAAATTTCCTAAATAAACAACAAGCGCATTTATATCCTGGTCCTTGATCTCTTTCAGAGCTCTCACAACATCCTGTTCATTCTCAATAACAGTAGCGATTTTTATGATATTGATTTTTTTATCCCTGCATTTCTCTAGGACTTTTTCCCGTCTTTTTTTTGACAATCCAACAGGGAAACAGTCCCTGCTCACAGCCGCCATCCCCAGCTTTATTTTTGGAATATTAATCATCTTCCTTGCCTCCTTTTTGACCGTAATAAGCATTTGGCCCGTGTTTTCTCAAAAAGTGTTTTTTTAATATATAATCGGGCAGGACTTTCTCCTTTGATGTTAAGGCCAATGTTCCCCATGCCATCTTGGCGATCTTTTCAAGAGCTATACTGGTCTCCACAGCTTCATCAGGAGTTTTTCCCCACGCAAAAGGCCCGTGACCTGAAACAAGCACAGCCGGACAAGCCAGAGGGTCTCTTTTTTTAAAAGTCTCGACAATAACACTTCCCGTGTTTTTTTCATAACTTCTCTCCACCTCGTCCTGCCTTAACGGTCTGGTTACAGGCACACTCCCATAAAAACGATCAGCGTGGGTTGTGCCCAAACAGGGAATTTCCTTTCGTGCCTGAGCAAACATAGATGCATAATCACTGTGTGTATGGACAACTGAACCAATCCCATTAAAAACTTTATAAAGCTCTATATGGATGAGAGTATCTGAAGAAGGTTTAAGATCACCCTCGACTATAGAACCTTTAAGATCGACCACGACCATACATTCCGGCTTTAATTCTTCATAGGAGACACCACTGGGTTTTATGACGATCAGTTTTTTTTGGTTATCAAAACCACTCACATTTCCCCATGTTAGAGTGACGAGATGAGATTTTATGATATCACAATTGGCTCTGCAAACCGTTTGCTTCAATCCTTCAAGCATGTTTCCCCCTTCTCTGCGTTTCCCTGAGATCTATCAGGTCCTTCATCACATTGTAGAGGCTTCCGGTCCATTCCTTAGTCCCAAAAGCATCATGGAGCTTCTTATAAAGGGCGTACATCTTCTGATAGATTTCATGATGCTTGGGGTTTGGATTAGTAATTTTTTTTACGCCCGTCATTTTCTTTTGAGCTTCCTCTATGCTTTTATATCCACTTTTCTCTACCCCGGCTGCTACTGCACCAAAAAGAGCAGCACCTAGAGCAGGTGTCTGGTCACTTCTCGATACCTTCATAGGACGCCCGAGAATGTCAGCATAAACCTGCATGAGAAACGGACTTTTTGCTGCCAGGCCTCCGCAGTTGATAATCTCCTTGATCGAGACACCATATTCTTGAATACGGTTGATAATGGTAAGGGCTCCAAAAGCTGTAGCTTCTATAAGAGCTCTGTAAATCTCATGTGGTTCTGTATGAAGCGTCTGACCGATAAGGAGTCCGTTCAGCCTTACATCGGCTAGTATAGTACGGTTCCCGTTGTTCCAGTCCAAAGCAAGAAGGCCGTGCTCTCCGGGTCTCTGTTTGAGAGCTTCTGACTCAAGATTTTTAAATTTCTCATCAACCGTTTTCCCATATCTGTCCGGCACGAGCTTTTCAACATACCACAAAAAAATATCGCCTACCGCTGATTGTCCCGCTTCGATGCCATAATATCCGGGTATGACCGAGCCATCTACGATACCGCACACTCCAGGAATATTTATGGGCCCTTTTTCCTTGGCACTAACCAGAATATCACAGGTGCTTGTCCCGAGTATTTTTACAAGTGTCCCCTCTTTGACTCCTGCCCCCACTCCGCCCATATGCGCATCAAATGCCCCGACGGCAACGGCAATGCCTTCGCTTAATCCGAGCCTACCTGCCCACTCAGAAGAAAGACGACCTGCCAGTTTATCCGACGGATAAGCCTGTTCATACAGCCTGTCTTTGAGTTCGGACAGGCGTGGATCCAGCGCATTGAGAAAATCTTTGTCAGGAAGACCTCCCCATTCATCATTGTACATGGCTTTATGACCAGCTGCGCAAATACTTCGCCTTATTTTTTCCGGCCTTGTATCACCCGTTAAAACAGCAGGCAAATAATCACAAATCTCCACAAAGCTGTGGGCTGAGTCGAAAACATCTGGGGCACCATTCCTGCAGTGCCATATTTTGGACCAAAACCATTCTGAAGAGTAAACTCCCCCGATTTTCTCCAAATAGTGAGGACGCAACTCCCGGGCCTTTTCTGTGATCTGTGCGGCTTCATAATGACTTGAATGGTCTTTCCACAGCCAGACCAAAGCGTCCTTGTTGTCCTTGAATTCAGGAAGTGTATTCAGAGGCACTCCTCTGGCATCAACAGGCATTGGACTGCTCCCTGTGGTGTCTATTCCAATTCCGATGATATACTGAGGATCAAACTCAGGGTCACTATTTAAAGCCTTATTAACAGCGGCCCTTACAGACTCTTCCATTCCGATGAGATAATCCTCAGGGCTCTGTCTTGCTATATCAGGCTCTTTCTCGTCAATGATCACACCATCATCTCCGGATGGATAGGGAAAAACACTTGTTGCGATTTCCCTACCGTCTGAGATATCAACGATCAATGCCCGGCATGAATTGGTTCCAAAGTCCAGCCCAAGGGCATATTTTCTCATGGTTCTCCTTTGCTTACATCAATCGTTTCATCAGTAAATAAGATATTATTTTACAGACAATTATTCAACAATTCTCTTTGTCCAGGTCTCTTTTCTCATCTGTTCTCCTTAAAAAATCTTGATATTTATGCCTTAAAAATGTATTGAATAGGAATAAAAATGAATTCATACAAAGAAAAGAACATCCTTGGAATTAATAATGAAAAGATCCCCTTCTTTATTGGATTGGTTCTTCTCTTCATCGAGATCTGCATCATCTTCGTCATATTTGTATCAAAACCTTCCCTGGCTTTAAAGTTGATCTCAATGGTTACCGCTTTTCACCTTGGAGGAAGGCTGGCCATTATCGGAGCGGGCCTTGAATTTAATTTCCCTACAGCCACTATAATCCTTATCATTCTCGCCTATCTCACTGCCTTTCTCCTCATCATGCTCTCCGTCATTGGATTTCTATGGGTCAAAGCCAAAGAATTCAAACTGTTCAAAATATTTGTTGAAACCCGGATGAAAAAGGCCGAAAAAAGGGCTGAGAAAATGAAAAAATGGAGCTGGATAGGAATCGTCGCATTTGTATGGATGCCTTTTCCCATGACCGGTGCCATAATGGGTTTTCTCATTGCCCGTGCTGAAGGATATAAAACAATACCATCCCTTACCATTGCAATCCCTTCGATGTGGGTGGGTGTGGTCTGCTGGACAATTTGGTTTGATGAGCTTTATAAGGTCATTGAAAGAATCGGCCATGGATTAACAACGTATATAACCCTTCTTCTAGTTGCTTTTCCTTTTATTTCTTCCCTTACGGGAATGGCCATAAAAAAAACCAGATCCCTTATAAAAAAAAGAAAAACACAAGCCACAAAGTGAAAGGCCAGGACCCTTTAAATTTCTTCTAAAATCCTATTACAGAATGGTCTTCCTGGAACCAAAAAATTTCTGGAACCATGTTTTCACATGGCCTGTATATTTTTTAGTCAGAATAAGAGATGCTTTGCTCCGTCTAGCGATTTCCAGGGGAATATCTCCAAACATAGCACGCCTCACCAATCCCTCTTCCGGAGCGCCCATAATAACGAGGTCATCACTTCGGACCTCTTCGAGAATACTATCTGACAGCCTGGATGCTTTGCTGATCTTAACTTCGTATATATCAGGATTTATTCCGCAGTTCAGCTTTCTCAGTTCACTTTCATAATATTTTTTTATTTCTCCGATATCATCTCTGTAAGTGGCATGGAAAAGAACAATGGGGATTTGTTTGTCCTTCACCAATATTTCTGCCATTTGTAAAGAGAGAACAGCGTATTTTATAGTGCTTACTGGAATGAGAATCCGCGATATCTTGGCTTCCTCAGCCGGGGGCCGGCAAATGAGGACAATATCACAAACCGTGTTCATTATGATCTCATCCAGAATTGTTCCAAAAACTCTGTTGCGAGCCGGCTTTTCTCCCTCCCAGCCCAGCACCATTAAATTAATTTTCCTCTCCTCACAGGTCTCAATGATGGCTTTGGGAATATTATGAGTCACTTTGACAACCGAAGATACGGGAATATTTCTTTCTTCCGCAGAACCAATGGCTTTTTCAAGGATGGCTCTTGACTCATTCAGATATTTGCGCCCTTCGCTGGGTGGAAGCTGGGATGGCACACGGATGACATTCAGCGCTGTTATGTCCGCACTGCGGCTTTTTGCGATCTCAACAGCATACCTCTGCAGTTGCTTTACGGTTTGTTCATTCGCCACAGGAACCAAAATATGGTATTTTGATTTATTTTCCAGAAAAACCGGACGCTCCATATGGATGGCCGGGGCCGCTTTGGCTGTAAACTCTTTCTTCCTGGAGTAAATATAATAAATGAAAACCCCTAAAAGAATATATCCAACACAAACCCAGACACCTAAAGGCCTGTAAAAAAACAAAAACACAGCCAGTAACAGATTGAGTAAAGTGGCAAAGATAGGGATAAGAGGGAAAAAAGGCACCTTAAATCCTCTATCCAGATCCGGACGGTTCTTCCGCAGGTTAATAACAGCCATATTAACGAATATAAACAACAACAGGAACATAGCATCGGTAGCGCTGGCAATATCTTCAATCGGGAGTACAACGGCCATAAACAATATGAAAGCTCCTGAAATAAATACGGCCATATAAGGAGTTCTCTTTTTTATATGAATTTTCCCGAAAATTCCGGGAAGATTATGGTCTCTGCCCATAGCAAAACTGACTCTTGAAGAAGAGTAAATCGTGGCATTCAGTGCGGACATAGTTGAGAACAAGCCTCCTATGAGAAAAATAATCCTTCCGATCTTTCCCATCATAAAGTGCTCTGCTGCCTCGATCATAGCCAGCTCACCTCTTGTACCAAGATACTGCCAGGTCGGCATGCCGCCTTCTGGAGTCACGGCTCCCAAAGCAACAAAAGCAACGAGAAGATAAATAGGGACAACAATAATAAGAGAAAGAAAAATGGAACGCGGTATATTTTTCTTGGGATTCACAACTTCTTCGCCACACTGGGCAATGATCTCGTATCCCTCAAAAGCAATAAAAGTCAGCCCCATGGCCATAATGATACCCATGAATCCTTTTTGGAAAAAACCGCTGAAATGACTCTGCCAGGGTTCTGCCAGATTCCCGGAGAAGATAGCATAGCATCCGAAGGCTATGAACATTCCTATCACAATGATCTTAACCATTGTCACGAATGTTTCTGCCTGGCCTGTTTCCTTAGCCCCCCTAAAATTGATATACACAAAAACAATACCCACGAGAACAGCGATCAACTTTGTCCAAAACAAGTGAGGAGGCGATTTTATGAAGGAGGGAACCAACTGTGAAAAATCAACCCCTCCCAGACTCAGCAAATCTACAGCAAAGGCGCCGAAAGCAACAGAGTATAGGCTGCATGCCACAGCATGCGCAAACCAGCTGATCCATCCGGATAAGAATCCGTTCGGCTGGGGCAGTGCTTCCTTAACCCAAAGATAACCACCTCCTGCTTCAGGAAAACAGGAACCCAGTTCCGCATAGGACATGGCGGTAAATCCGGTCACTATCCCATTCAAAAGGAAGACTAGTATTAAGGCAGGACCTGCCACACCGGCAGCCATTCCGGTAAGAACAAAGATTCCTGCTCCGATCATAGCTCCCACTCCGATCATCGTGACATGCATCAATCCCATATCCCGTGCCAGTTCAGTGCCGGGAGCTTTGCTCTTAAACTCTGAACTGTTGCTATTCTTCATTGCCAAACATTCCTAGCCTTAATCTCGACTTGTGAATAACTCAGCCTCATTATATTCTGATTTTAATATTTCATAACCATATTCATTATAGAGGGAATTGTCAACTTCCCTGAACTATTCAGCTTCATCTTTCAATATATGCTGTTCCATTTTATTGAAAAACAATGCATAATAAAAAAGCAGTACTGCAAAACATCTTTTATGGAGAATGACCATGGATATAACCACTCTGTTTGATATCAGCTATGGAGTTTATATAGTGAGTTCAAAAAAAGGAGAAAAATACAACGGTCAAATAGCAAATGTCGTGACCCAGGTCACCTCAGAGCCTTCCAAAATCCTGGTATGCCTCAATAAGAAAAATCTCACACATAGTTATATCACGGAAAGCAAAGTTTTTTCAGTTTCCATTTTGGAGAAAGACACACCTCTTAAGTTTATTGGGATTTTTGGTTTCAGGTCGGGCCGTGAATTCGATAAATTCAAGGAAGCGGGCTATAAAACAGGGAAAAAAGGCATTCCCTATCTGACCGAGAACACCCTCGGATATCTTTTATGTGAAGTCACAGAGACTTTAGACGTAGGCACTCACACTGCATTCGTGGGAAAGCTTATTGAAGCCGAGAAATTGAAACAAGGGGAACCTCTCACCTACGCCTATTATCATGAGGTCAAAAAAGGCAAGACAGACATAAATGCGCCTACTTATGTCAAAGAAAAAAACACAGCAAAAAAGGAGAAAACTAATATGAAATCTTACAGATGCACAGTGTGCGGATACGTTTACGAACCGGAAAAGGGTGATCCTGACAGCGGAATCGAACCGGGAACCGCTTTTGAAGATATCCCTGACGATTGGGTCTGCCCGGTGTGCGGGGCATCTAAGGACGATTTTGAGCCTGTATAAGCCGCCCTCTCATTCATACTTGAGAGAGTCAGCAGGATTGGCACGTGCGGCTTTAAAAGCCAGAAAGCTGACGGTCAGTAAAGCCACGACAAAAGCGGCAAGCCCCGATAAAACAAACAGCTCCGCCCCGATGTGTGTTCTGTAGGTGTACTTTTCAAGGATATTTTTCATAATAAGGTAAGCCACGGGCCAGGCGATGATATTGGACAGCAAAATCCATTTGGTGAAGTCTCTGGTCAGCATAAACACTACATTCTTCATGGAAGCGCCCACAATTTTGCGGATGCCGATCTCTTTGGTGCGCTGTTCGGCCATGAAAGCTGCCAGGCCAAAAAGCCCTATGCAGGATATAAATACGGCAAGAAGAGTGAAGTACCCGGCAATCTTTCCTGTTTGCTCCTCTGAAGTGTAGATATACCGGGAGAGAATATCATTGAAGAAAAGCAAGTCTCCTTTTGATCCGGGATTGTATTTGGCCAGAATGGTCCGTATGTTTCCTAAAGTAACGGATATGTTTCCCGGTCTTATGCGAATGAAGGCCAGGGAACTGGAATCAGGCCTCAGCATAAAAACAAATGGTTTTATTTCATGATAAAGGGGCTGGAAGTGGAAATTTCTCACCACGCCGATGATCTGACCTTGATTCTGAAAAACCGAAAGCCGCTTTCCGACCGGGGATTCCATTCCCATAAGCTTCACGGCTTCCTCATTCACTATGTACGCCTCTTTGAGGTCTGTAGGATATTCTCTGGAAAAAGCCCGGCCTTCAATGATGTCCATTTTAAAGGTTGAAAAATAATCGTATCCCACATAATCCCAATGCATATGGACCGTCTCATCCGCGGGCTTGCCATCCCAGTCCACCGCGCTCACAGTGGATCCGATATGCCATGGGCCCTGAAGGCTTTTTGTCACGCTTTCGATCTGAGGATCACTCAACAATTCGTTCCGCAGAGGTTCGAATCCGTCCTGTATGCTCTGGCTCATCGGAAGAACGATCAGATTTTCTCTGTCAAAACCCAGGTCTGTGCTCATCATATAGTTTAATTGTTTGAAGACCACAACTGTACTGATGATCATGATAACGGAAAGAGAAAACTGGGCCACGACCAGAATTTTGCGTAAGGAACCTTTAGTCCGTACTCCAGCGAATCCTTTCATGATACTTCTGGGTTGGATATTGGAGAGGTAAAGAGCCGGATACACTCCGGCAAGGAATCCTGTGATCAAGGCAATACCTAAAAATCCGAGAGCCACTTCGGGTTTGAACAGAAGATAAAGCGAAAATTGTTTTCCCACAAACTGGTTAAAAGCGGGGAGAAAGACGGCCATAAGTAAAACGGCAATGATCAGAGTGATGAGAGAGATCATCAGGGATTCGCCCATGAACTGTCGGATAAGTTCTGTCCTCCTGGCCCCCACCACTTTTCGGACTCCAACTTCCTTGGCCCGGGTGGCTGCTTTAGCTGTGCTCAGATTCACAAAGTTGATGATGGCAATAAAGAGAACAAAAAGCGCAATGGCGGAAAAAATCAATAGGGACTGGATCAAACCGCCTCCCTGCGGGGAATAGAGATGAATTTTTTTCAGTGGATGAAGATGAAAAGAGACCTCTGCTGTTTCCCACTGAGCGTGTTTGTCCACAATGGATGTGATTTTTTGTTCTAGTTGAGAAGAGTCACTATTTTTTTGCAGCAGGATGTAAGTAGCAAGAGGATTTCCTCCCCAGTGTTCCGGTTCTTTAAAATCCGGAGCATACTTGAGAACATAAGGGGCGACACAGTCAAACTGGAGTGAAGACTGCGATGGAACATCTTCAATGACACCTGTGACCTGTATGTCCATTGTATTGTTCAAAGTGAGTGTTTTTCCCATAGGCTCATCGTTTCCGAAATATTTTCTGGCCATTTTTTCCGTCAGAACAACGGAATAGTTGTTTTGCAGGACCATCTCAGGATCGCCTTTTATAAAAGAAAAGGAAAAGATATTAAAAAAGGCGGGATCAGCCAGTCCGACGGTATCATTGGTGAATTGCTTCTCCTTATATCTTAATGAGATCCCGTTTGCGGTTTCATACCGGACCGCTTCCCTGACCTCTGGGCATTCCTGTTTCAGAATCTTGGCCAAAGGGTAGTAAGAGCCCATGAATACCTGAGTGCTTCCGTTTGAATACAGGATTTCTGAATAGACCTGGGCGATGTCGTCTCTCTTTGCGTGAAACCGGTCAAATCCAAATTCATTCTGGACCCAGAGAAAAATAAGCAAACAGACAAAAAGGCCCATAGACATTCCTGCAATATTAATGATGGAATGAAGTGTGTGTTTACGGATATTTCTTATTGAAATGACAAAGTAATTTTTAAACATCATAAACCTCCAGTAAAGTGCTGAATATAAAAATCCCGGCAGGGACTTTAAGATCTCTCCCCAGATCCATATCCCCGCTTTGAACCGGCCCCCTGTTTTCACTCTGTACTCGTACAACTCCTTGAAATTTTGGCTCAGATATACAGAGTCCTCTTTGGAAGAATTCGCTTAAGGAATCCAACGGCCAATCCGGGTATACGGGGTTTTTCTTTTTTCATGATGAATTCTTGTCGCTAAAAGCAGGCACCTTAAAATCTTTCCACATCAACTCGTTCTGTCTCTTAAGAGCCTTCAGGGCTGCCAATCCGTCTCTGGTCAGGCGGTAATATTTGATAGGTTTACCTCCGAAGGAAGAGTCAGGCTTTTCCACACAAGTTTTCAAATACCCATAGGAATGGAGGCGGTTCAGAGGGGCATAGATGGTGCCCACAGAGTAATATTTTCCCGTAAATTTTTTGATCATTTCTCTAATAGGGATCAGATAAGCCTCATCTTTGAGATGGTAAATAGCCAGGAGGACCTGCTCTTCTTTTTTGGTAAAGGTTTTCATGCTTGGCTCCTTATCATTGACTTTTTTGAAAATCTCAACGTTTTTATACTCAATAAGCACTTCGAATTTTTCGAACTTCTCTATATAATACGTAAAACCCGGCAAAAAGGTTGACCGGAAAATAAAAAAAAATAAGAAAATATGAGGTTGACAAAGGGGGATAAAAGCGTTATATTATATATGTTCTATTAATTCTATAGGATTTATAAAGTATAGGAGGGTGAAGAGATGTCATCAAAAAACAAACCAAAGAAAACCCTTGACTGCATCGGACTTTTTTGTCCAGAACCTTTGTTCCAGACCAGAGAAAGCATAGACAGCATTGAAAAAGGAGAAATCCTGGAAGTTCTGGCAGATGACCCTGCTGCTGAAGAAGATATAAAAAGGTTTGCAAAAAGAACAGGCCATGAAATCATCACATTCGAAAAAAGAGATGATTCCATGCGATTCCTGATAAAAAAAACAAAATAGGAGAAAGGAATGAAAAAAAATTCAATTCTCTATGTTCAAACCAGTGACCACCCGGAAAGGCAGTATTCCCCTCTTGTTCTTGCCCAGACCGCACAGGCCATGGATATTGATGCAAAGGTTTATTATCTGGGCCAGGGTCTGAGAGTTTTAAAGCCCGGAGCCGCAGAGAAAATAAAAGCAGGTTCTTTTCCTGTTTTATCTGAAATCATCAAAAAAACGCTTGATATGGGCATAGAGATATACGTATGCCAAGCTTCCAAACAAATGCTGGGCATGGATAAGGTCAGCCTCATCCCTGGCCTGAAAATCGTGGGAGCCAGCACCTTAAACGACCTGGCTCTAGAAGCTGACACAACCATGTGGTTTTAAAAAGGGAGAAACAAATGACTGTCTACCTTGACTATCAGTCTTCAAAACCTGTAGACCCCAGAGTCGTCAACGCCATGAACCCGTATTTCAATGAAACATTCGGAAATCCATCATCCCTGCATTCCGCAGGAGATAAAGCCACTGAAGCTCTTGATAAAAGCCGGTCCAAAATCGCAGGCCTCATTAAAGCTGAATCCGACGAAATCATATTCACATCAGGTGCCACAGAATCCAATAATCTGGCGCTTATTGGCTATGCGCTCAAAAACAAAGGTAAGGGGGAATACATCATCATATCGGAAACAGAACATATATCCATACACAACACAGCCAAGTTTCTCATGAAATCCGGATTTGAAGTATCAAAAGTCCCTGTTGACCATTACGGACAGGTACATTTAAATAAAATAAGAGAGCGCCTCACAGATGATACACTCCTTGTTTCCATAGGCTATGCCAGCAATGAAGTCGGTACGGTCCAGCCCATAAAGGAAATAGGCCGTTTGTGCAGAGAAAGAGGGATCGCTTTTCATACCGATGCCGTTGCTGCCGAAGGGCTCCTCTCTCTTGACGTCAACAAAGATTTCGTAGATCTGATGACTCTATCGTCAAATGATATTTACGGACCCAAAGGATTGGGAGTCCTTTATGTAAGAAAAGGTATCAAGTTGATGCCGCAGATCATTGGCGGAGGACAGGAAAACGGAATCCGCTCCGGCACTGAAAACCTGCCTGCCATCGCAGGGATGGCCCGTGCGGCAGAAATCGTTATGCAGGAAAGAGAACAGGAAGCTAAAAAATTACAGTCTTTTAGAGACAGACTTATCAAAGAGATATTAGAAAATATACCCAGATCCTTTCTTAACGGACACCCTGAAAAAAGACTTCCCAACAATGCTCATTTTCGTTTTGACGGGATTGAAGGTGAATCACTGCTTTTGTCTCTGAATGACAAGGAAATAGCTGTTTCAACCGGTTCAGCCTGCTCCTCAAAAACACTTGAACCCTCTCATACACTGATCGCCATGGGTTTGCTTCATGAAGAGGCACACGGCTCACTGGAGCTTAGTATAGGAAGATTTACAAAGGAGAGCGATATTGATTCTGTTATAAAGGCTCTTCCTGAAGTCGTTGATAGGTTAAGAAAACTCTCCCCGATTTATTGACCAGGTAAAAAAAAGGAGGATAGAAATGAAATCAACATCATACTCTAAAAAAGTCTTGGATCACTTCCGCAACCCAAGGAACGCAGGCACTTTAACAGGAAAAGATATAGCCAAAGGCACGGTCGGGAATCCTGTGTGCGGAGACCTTATGGAATTCACACTGAAAGTCAAAAACAACCGCATCCAAGATATTAAATTTAGGTTCTTCTCCCATTTAGTTGGTAAAAGCTTGGATGATCTTTAAGGAAAAGTAACGCAGATCATGGAAGCCATAAGCTTTTCGTTTAATCACCTTGATTTTGTTATTGACTCCTTCCAGCTTTCCTGTATGAATCGGATAGTCACAGTGATTGAGGATCCCATACCGGTAACGCCGCAAGGTTTTGGCAAACTTTTTCACCTCCGGATGGTCAACAGTGTCTGCCAACAGACACCATTCCTCTATGGCTTTCTCTGCCCATGTCCGGGACCGGTAGGTCCAGATGTGTTTGAGTTTCTCTTTGAGGATCATCACCGTATTAATGGTTTTGTTCAATTGGAGCAGCTCTTCGAGGTGTTCTCTTTCTTTTGGTTTACGGATCTTGCTCCGATTTTTCAGCAAAAGATATTTGGTGCCCTTGAAGATGTTTTTGTTGGCTCCGGAGGCTTTCCGGTATTCACTGTTACGCACTTTATCGATGACCTTGTTGAATTGGGATACCACATGGAAGAGGTCGAAGACGATCTTGACATGAGGAACCTTGCTCTGTACAGCCAAAATATAGGGGTCCCACATGTCCATCACCACGGCTTCCAAGTGTTTTCTCTCTTTGCCAGTCATGCCAGAGAAGAATCTCCGAAGGGTTCGGGCTTTTCTGTCTTTGCCCACCCAGACCACTCGCCCGGTCTCGTAGTCCAGGACCACCGTCAGGTAGCGGTGTCCTTTGCGGATGGAGATCTCGTCTATGGCCAGGATGCGAAGCTCCTGATAAT
>JAGGYH010000113.1 GCA_021162615.1 Candidatus Aminicenantota bacterium | reverse complement strand
CGCAGCAGCCGAGAACACAGTGCGAAGAATGGCGTTAAAAATCTGAAGGGAGCACAGGCCATATCTGAATTTCATATCGGCTTGCCTGTAAGGTAAAAAAATGGCGATTAAAATGAAAGTAAAAACAAATAAAAATATTTCAGTTGTCATTTTTTTAAAAAGTATGCATATCCTTGAGATCAAAACAAAAAAAGGAACATCGCCATTTTTTTATGAATAGGTCAGGTTTAATAAAGAGTGGAACCTTATGGATTTGAATTCGTATCTTAATATGAAACACAAAATGAATGTTTAAGACCATGATAGCTGATGTAAAAAATCTTTCCTACAGTTACGGAAATGTCAGGGCACTTGATAATATTGACATGGATATCCCGGAAGGGGCTATTGGGCTTCTAGGCCCTAATGGGGCCGGAAAGAGCACACTCATTCGTATCCTTCTGGGCTTCCTTCCTCCTGATAAAGGAAGCGGCCATGTGCTCGGCTATGATATCCAGAACCAGCAAAAAAAAATCAGAAAAAACGTGGGCTATATGCCTGAAGATGACTGCTTTATTCCGGGAATGGATGCGGTCAGTTTCACGTCTTATCTTGGAGAGTTATCGGGAATGCCCAAGCAGGAAGCAATGAAAAGGGCACATGAAGTCCTTTTTTATGTGGGCCTAGAAGAAAGCCGTTACAGACAAGTTGAGACTTATTCGAGCGGAATGAAGCAGCGGCTTAAACTGGCACAGGCCATTGTCCATGACCCGAAGTTGGTCTTTCTGGATGAACCTACCAGTGGTTTGGACCCATCTGGTAGAAAAGAGATCTTAGAGCTTATCATGGATATTTCTTCAAAAAAAGATATACATGTCTTGATATCGTCTCACATTCTTCCGGATATTGAGAGTACCTGCTCGCATGTTGTTATCCTTTCGGAAGGAAAGACAGCGGCTCAGGGGAGCATCAGCGAGCTCAAAAAGATAAAGTACAACCTTTACGAAATAAGGACTTATGGAGACGATAAGGGATTTATTAAGAAGCTGGAAGAAATGGGATGTAAAGTGGAGCAGGTAGAAGATAAAATCATAAAAATATACATGCCTCCTGATAACAGTCACCTGGAATTATTTAAACTCGCTGTTGAACAGGATGTCCAGATACGGCATTTTGTCAAGAGCCAGACTTCTCTTGAGGATCTGTTTGCTAAAGCCGTAGGAGCCGAATGATGCCCATCAAAGAAAAAGGATACACACATTGGGAAGGAGAGCTGAAAAAATCCAGATATCCATGGATTCCCATAACCAGAAAAGGAATCAAACTGGCTTTTAAGAAGAAGTTTTTCAAGTTTACGTTTTTTTTAACCCTTATTCCCGCCATTGTCTATTTGGCCGGCATCTATATATCCGAAAGGCTGGAAGATTTTGCTTTTCTCGTCGAGAATTCCAAAAGTGTTTCGTTCCTCAAGATCAATCCCGGTTATTTTAATTCGTATTTCACCCAGGATTTCTTACTTTTTATGATTGTTGTGGTCTTGGTTTTTTGCGGAGCAGGCCTTATTTCTGATGACCTGAGATACAATTCCCTCCAGCTTTATTTTTCAAGACCCATCACAAAGAAAGATTATTTCTTGGGGAAGGCTTCTGTTATTGCTTTCTTCCTCTTTATTCTGACCCTCATACCTGGAATTATCTTCATGCTGATGAAAATAATCTTTTCCGGAAATCTCAGATTCATATCTGATTATCCCTGGCTTATCCTCTCGGTTATAGGTTATTCTTTTTTCATAACAGGTTTTTTCGCTTTTTACACCCTGTTTGTTTCATCTGTCAATAAAAACAGAAGATATGTCTCCATACTGATGTTTGGAATATTTATCTTTTCAGATATTCTTTACGGCATTTTTAAAGGGATTTTTGAGAGCGAATATTTCTCGCTTCTGTCCATAAAGGCGAATATAAAGCAGGTGGGAGCCGCTTTTTTCGGGCAAAAGCTTCCGCATAATGTGCCCTGGATTTATTCCTTTTTGGTGCTTCTGTTCATATGTGCGCTGGCTGGATTTGTTCTCAACAAAAAGGTCAGGGGAGTCGAGGTAGCTCAATGAAAGCCGTGATTATGACAGAGAAGCTTTCCAAATGGTATGGAAACATACTTGGATTGAGTGATGTCACATTAGATATCGAGGCCGGGATAACCGGATTATTGGGGCCGAACGGGGCAGGGAAGTCGACGTTTTTGAAGCTTGTCACCGGTCAGATAAAAGCAAATATTGGTTCTGTCAGAATCAATGGGGAGGAAGTCAGAAACAACCACAGGCTTTTCTCTAAAATCGGATTTTGTCCGGAATCTGATTCTTTCTATGAAGAGATGACAGGATGGGAGTTTGTAACCGGACTGTTGAAACTGCACGGTCTATCCTCATCAGAAAGAGAAAAAAAGGCCCTTAAAGCGCTTGGAATCGTTGATCTTGAAAAAAACAAAGACCGGAGAATAAAAACATACAGCAGAGGTATGAGGCAGAGATTAAAATTCGCCCAGGCTATTGCGCATGAGCCGGAGATTTTGATACTTGATGAGCCCTTAAACGGACTGGACCCCCTCGGCCGGAGGAAACTCATACGCCTGATAAAATCTTTAAGAGATGAAGGGAAAACCGTAATCGTCTCCAGTCATGTGCTGCCCGAAATCGAAGCCATGACAAATGATATCATTCTTATCCATCAAGGAAAGATATTTGCCCAGGGAGATATCCATTACATAAGAGATCTTATTGATGCACATCCCCATATGATATCGGTCAAATGCAGCGACCCGAGGAAAGTCGCCTCCAGGTTCATAAAGGAAGATTTTATTCTGAATATTGATTTCTCCTCTGAAAAAGACACGTTTGTGGTGAAGACAAACAACAGGGATGAATTTTTCAGCCGTTTGCCCCGAATCTTCATTGAGGAAAACATAGATGTTAAGGAAATCACCTCTCCTGATGACAATCTTCAAGCTGTGTTTGATTACCTGATCGGAGAATAAAATGAAGAAAAAAAACACAGAAAAAGACGGATCCTTTTTGTCATCTTTTAAGAATGTGTTCTCCTTTTTCTTTTTGTTGGGTCGTAAGTCTAAAAAAACAAAAGTCTTTTATATACTCAGTTTTATTCCGGTTATCATGGCCCTTATAGTCAAGTTCGGCCAGGTCTTTGCTTCCCGGAGTTCTTTAACAGGAATATATGTTTTTTCCAATTTTATTATGACCTTTTATCTTCAGTTTATCATACTGATTCTGGCTCTTTTCTTTGGGACCTCTGTGTGTTCTGAAGAGCTGGAAGGCAGAACCCTTCCCTATTTAACCACGAGGCCTGTTTCAAAAGCATCGTTCATTCTCGGAAAGTATGCCGCATACACTCTTCTTATCGTTGCCATGACAGTGGTGGGCGTCATTTTGTGTTTTTTCATCCTGAATTTCGATCAACTGGGGGATTTATCTCTGTATAAAATTCTTTTCAGGGATACAGCCGTTCTCGTGCTGGGACTTGTTTGTTACACTTCCTTGTTCACTTTCATAGGCACTTTTATCAAAAGGTCTATCATGTTCGGCCTGATTTTCAGCTTCGGATGGGAAAATGTCATTCAGTATTTTCCGGGTTCAACCCAGCGTTTTGCTATAGTTCATTACCTGAAGTCGATGCTTCCTTCTCCCTCATCAGGAAGATTTTCCTTTCTTCTTTTCCGCCTTGAACCGACTCCGCCGTTTCTGGCGGTCATCATCCTCATTCTGATCACCGCTGCTTTTCTCGGTCTAGCCTGCGCAGTGTTCAATTTCAAGGAATATATCCTCGAAGAATAACTTGGATTATTCATAAAATCAGCCTGCATTTCCTTCCCAATCTGTGCCTCAAATCTGCAACAGCCTCGACTTATTCATCATCCAGGCTATATATACATCATCGCCAGAAATCCTGTTGAACAGGCCTATTCACACTGGGCTCAAAAAATAGAACAACGCAAGTGGTCTCTAATTATTTTTCAGTTTCTGCTGTTTCTGCCTTGGTCAATTCGGATATTTTTTTTATGAGTTCTTCGGGAATATCAGCCGTCACTTTTATCCCTTCTTCTCCTGAAGTGACCTGAATCTTATTCAGGAGCTCGCCTAATTCTGGTTTTTCCTGTGCGGTCATGGAAGCAAAGCTTTTGATCCCGTTAAGAGCATTAGCCAACTGTTCGTTTTTCTCCGGGTCGCTGCTTTTGAGATTCACATCAATGAGAATGGATTGGTTTTTATAGTCGAAATTCATTATAACCGCTCTGACTGATTTCAAGTTCTGGAGCATGGGATTTTGTGAAGCAGCTTCTTCAACCGCTTCTTGAGGGATTAATAAAGTTCCCCAGAAGAGGGTGTCTTTATTGGTCTCTTCTAAAAGGATGGAAAGTTCTTCGTTCTTAAATATATTGTCTTGTTGGTTATTTACTACGTCTAAAACAGACTGGATGCCTTCTAGATTACCTGCGATTATATTTGAGCTGTCCAGAAAAGCAAAACCTGTTTGTTTGCCATCTTCTTCCATGGTATAAATGGTGACTCCGTTATGGTCGACTTCAGTGATCTGCAATCCGTCTTCTTCTGATTTGTCTTTTATATATCCCAGTAAAGAGTCTTTGTCGTATTTGAGATTTATCACAGCCGCGGCCTTCTGGATTGAATCCTGGTCCTTTGATGTTATGGATGCGGCAATAAAGAAAATATCTTCTTTTGGGTCGACTCCTGTTTTTTCAATAAACTCAAAATACATATTCGATTCTTTGTGGTCTTCCAGGGATTTGTTTATGGTTTCTATGGACATCATTGTGTGAATGTCAGCAAAAAACACTCCTTGAGAATCAACCGGAAGAAGATTGAGCATATCTATGGGTTTTGCAGTTCCTGCTTTGGGGGCGGTTGCTTTTTTCCCGCATGATAAAAAAGAAAATAAAATCAAGGAAATAGATAATCCTAAAGCAATGTGTTTCTTCATATTTTTCTCCTCCATATGTTTGTTTTAACTTCCATTTTGATCGCCATTTTTTTACCTTTCAGGCGAGCCGATATTACAGCATCTGCTTCGTTATGAGACATTCGCAGTGAAGGACCACAGCTTCATGTCTCATGCCTCGCATCTGCAGTAACCTCGACTTGTGAATAATCCAGGTTAAATAATAT
>JAGGYH010000027.1 GCA_021162615.1 Candidatus Aminicenantota bacterium | reverse complement strand
TTTGTTTTTACTTTCATTTTAATCGCCATTTTTTTACCTTTCAGGCAAGCCGATCTCACTGCATCTGCTTTGTTACAGGGTACTCGCGGTGAAGGACCACAGCTTTGCACCCTGTGCCTCGCATCTGCAGCAACCTCGACTTGTGAATAATCCAGGTTAGTATGTATAAAAGAAAAAATCTTGCATATCATTGGATTGAAAACAATAATAAAAAGACCGCCCGCTTTTTTGAATAAGCCCGGTCAGTCAAACTAATATTAAAACCACGTTGGATGGGTGTCAAGATATAATGAAGAAAGTGATCAGTGCCTCAAGAAGAAGTGATGTGGTTGCGTTTTTCCCCGAATGGCTGAGCCAGAGTGTGCAGAGAGAGAAAGCTTTGGTATTCGGGCCTTCAGGGCATAAATATTCGGTCGACTTAAGTCCGGAGAAAGTCCACACTCTGGTTCTCTGGTCAAAGGATTTTTCAAATCTCATCAAAGACAGGCACAGCCTGATGAAAAACATAAAAAAATATGACCAGATATATCTTCATTTCACCATAACAGGTCTTGGCGGGACTTTCATAGAAAAAAATTCACCTCCTCCCGGAGATGCTGTCCGGCAGCTTGATGAGTTGATAAGCATTGCGGGAAGCCCTTCCAGGGTATCGGTCAGATTCGATCCGGTCGTTTTTTGGAAAGAAGGAGGAGGCTTCTGCAGCAATATTCAATTTTTTGAAAAGCTGGCCCCTGAGATCAGTTCTCATGGCATCAAAGACGTGAGATTCAGTTTTGTCCAGTGGTATGGAAAAGCGAAAAAGAGGGCCCTTAAACATAATTTTCAGTACAGGGATCCTTCTAAAGGGGAAAAAATTGATGCAGCTCGCTACTTAGCGGATATCGCCTTTAAATGGGGATTGAATCTTTATTCATGCAGCCAGAATTTTTTGACTGTCGTAGAAGGAATCAATCCGTCTTCCTGTATAGACGGGGCTTTTTTGCAGAAGCTTCATCCCAGGAACGAGGCGGTGTCTCTCAGAAAAGACAAAAGCCAGAGAAAAGAATGCATGTGTACGGAATCAGTGGATATCGGGAGTTATAAGCAGAGCTGTCCGCATGCGTGTTTGTACTGCTATGCCAACCCCTCTTTGGGTGATTCATAAAAGAGGAAATTCAGATATGGCTGGTCGCTCCCTTCAGATTTTTAACGCCATTCTCCTTCGTTTTTCTCGGCTCCTGCGTAACTCCCCCCGTTCGTGGGTCAGACATACTCGTCGCCCGGCTTTGCCGGGTACCCTCAAAAAGCCTCATCCGAAGGCTAAATCTTCAATGTCGCTTCAACCACACCTGAATTTCATGAGGATTAAATTATATTGTGTTTTTTCACTAGTTCAGTTTTCGAGATTATATTTTTTTTGATAAGGGAGAAAATATTTATGTCTAGAGGGATATGCTTTCGAGGCGGAGGAGATATTTTTTCAGGCCCAATCCGGCTCCGAATCCTCCTAAGTCTCCGTTTGTTCGAATGACTCTGTGGCAGGGGACAGCAATGAGAAACGGATTTTTCCCCAAAGCGCCTCCCACACTCCGGTACCCTTTGTGATTTATTTTATGAGCCAGGGATTTATAGGTTTCCAAGCGTCCGTACGGGATTTCTTGTGTAGCCCTCCAGACTTTCTTCTGAAAGAGCGTTCCTTCTGAGAAATCAAGTCTCAGAGAGGAAAAATCAACAGGATCACCCTGGAAATAATGTCTGAATAATTCTTTTTCCTGTTTGAACGCTTTGGCATCGGGAAGAAGAGAGATATTTGATTTTTTATACTGATCCAGAATGGGCTCTAGGAGGTTTTGGTTTTTAACATAGGTGATTTTTTGAAGGCCTTTTTTGTTTTTTATGAGAAAAAGGCAGCCTTTTTCAAAAGTAATAAAAGTGTGGAGCAGGGTCATTTCTTATACCCCCAGTGAAAGCCTTTCTGCCAGGGATGGAGGGAGCCCCGCCTTTCTTATTTTGTCCTGAGCTTTTTCTATATCATATTTCATTCTGAAGAAGCTGACCTTATTTTTTTCAGACTCGTATATGGCGCAGGATGTCAGGCTGTTTCTGTCCCTGGGCTGCCCCACGGAACCCGGGTTAATGAGGTATTTGGTGTCTTTTTCTAATACGACCTTCTCCTCGTTTCCGGAAATGTAAGAGCCTTTCACAAGACCGTTCTTTAAGGAATAAACAAACGGAAGGTGGGTGTGACCGAAAAATGTCAATGGAGTGTCAATATAGGAGAATGCTTCGGCAGCATCCAGTTCTCCGAATATGTAATAATCTTCATCAAACGGAGCTCCGTGACACAAAGTTATGTTTTCATGGACAGTGAGGGGGCCTTTTGGCAGTTGGGAAAGAAAATGCATATTTTCATCAGACAGATTTTCTCTGGTCCATACAATGGCAGCCGCTGCTACCGCATTAAAGCCTTCCAGAGAATCAATGTTAGCAACCGCTTTGTCATGGTTCCCTCTTATGGTTGAAATGCATTCTATGCCCTGGATTTTATTGATGACTTCTTCCGGATCCGCACCGTATCCCACAAGATCTCCCAGAAGAAGGTAGCGGTCAATACTCTTTGTTTCAGCAAGATTGAGCACCGTATTGAGTGCTTCCAGATTTCCATGAATGTCCGTAAATATCAGATAGCGCATTTTAATGTTCTTTCATCAAACGGTTATATAAATCGTAAGCCCTGTAAGAACTCCGCACGAGCGGCCCTGATTCAACCTGCTTTATTCCCATACTCAAAGCTGTGGTTTTTAAATATTCGAATTCATCCGGAGTGTAGTATTTTTTTACAGGGAGGTTTGATTTTGTGGCCTGAAGGTACTGGCCTATGGTGAGCATGTCGCAGGAGGCATTTCTAAGGTCTTTGAATGTTTGGATTATATGCGGATAGTCCTCTCCAAGGCCGACCATGATGCCGGATTTAGTGTAAGCTCCCATTTTTTTTGCATTTTCAATCACTTTTAAGGAACGGACATAATTTTTGGGGTCTCTGTTTATATATGAGTACAAAATGGAAGGGACTTCCAGATTATGATTGATGACCGAAGGCCGGCTGCGGATCACGGTTTTCAGAGCGTCTTTACTGCCTTTAAAATCAGGGATGAGAAGCTCTATTTTTATATCCGCTGATTTGCTTCTGACCGTATGGACCGTATCAGCAAAAAAAGAAGCACCGCCGTCTTTAAGGTCGTCCCTTGTAACGGATGTGATCACAACATATGTAAGCTCCATGGCTTTTACGGCTTCCGAGATGCGGGCTGGTTCTTCTGGAGAAAGTTTTTCGGGGATACCTGATTTGACAGCACAAAAACGGCAGTTTCTGGTACAAACATCTCCCATTATCAAAAAAGTGGCGGTCTTTTGAGACCAGCACTCGGAGATATTGGGGCATTTGGCACTCTGGCAGATAGTGTGGAGACCCTTTTTTTTGAGTAAGCCGGAGACCTTAAAAAAGTTTTGATGAGTGGGCTGTTTTACCTTCAACCATAAAGGTTTTCTGCTTACGTGCGTTTTTTCTAAGGCTTCCACTGACTTTTTTTATTTGTATGGACTGGGAGGAGAACCCTTGGATAGTATCGGAGGAATTAATAATAATGGTTTTGCCGTTCTCTTCTCAGGCGCCTTCTCATCCGTTTTCTTGCCTGAGCGTCCTTCATCCGTCTCTTCTCGCCCGGTTTGATGTATACAGAATGCTTTTTGATTTCTTTTATTATTGATTCTTGCTGTACTCTTCGCTTGAATCTTTTCAAAGCTGTTTCTATAGATTCACCGTCGTCTACGACAACAAATGCCAAAAAATTCACCTCCTTATCTCAAGGTACAAAATTTATAACTTATTTAAGTTTGAATGTCAACCCTGAGGAAAATTCCACCCCTGGTTTTGTTTTGACAAGGTTTGTTCCCTGTGCTATAAGAGGGATTATCAATTATGAGAGGGAGCTCCTGCGTATTACAGAGGAGAAAAATAAAAAAAAAAGGGGGATAACACCCGTCTTTTTTATGAGGAATAAATGGAGAAAATAAAATTATTCATTTTGCTCTCAGTCGTATTTTTATTTTTTGTGCTTCCGGCATTTTCGAGTGAGACAGGGGAGATAAAAGGCCGTGTTCAAGATAGTGAGGGAGAGGGACTTGCGGAAGTTGAGATATCCATTGAAAGCCGCAGCCTTCAGGGTATAAGAACCGTCCGTTCTTCTCCAGACGGAGGATTCCGGTTCCCTCTTCTTCCCACAGGAGAATACACCATTAGTTTTTATCTGCAGGGATTCACACCTCATATCCGGGAAAATGTTGTGGTTCGTCTTGGAAGAGTCACAGATTTAGCCGTGACCTTGAAAGAATCAAAACTGGAGGAAGAAGTCACTGTCACGGCTTCGGCGCCTTTGATTGATAAAACTTCTGCAGACACCAGCTATTACCTGGACAGCAGTAGTCTTGAAAAATTGCCGGGGCAGAACAGGACCATTGTTGACGCCATTAAATTTACTCCCGGAGTAACAGGCGTTAGAATGAACACCAGAAAAGGCCAGTCAGGAGAAGGGCAGCCCAGTTTCCGCGGAGAGGGACAGGAAGGCAACAACTGGATCGTAGACGGGCTCTGTATAAGCGGTGTGAGATTAAGAAATTCGGGAATAAACCTTAATTTTGATGCTATAGAAGAGATACAGGTGATTTCCGATCCCTTCAGTCCGGAATACGGATCTGCTTACGGAGGGATCATAAACATGGTTACAAAAACCGGCAGTAATGACCTTTCAGGGCAGTTTTCGCTCGTGTTTATGGATAAGAACCTTCAATCACCCAAACAGGAACAGCTTTCAGTAATAAGCGAGCCGGATTATTTCTCGAATTATGACTGGTATTTCAATATTGGCGGGCCGGTCATCAAGGACAAGCTCTGGTTTTTCGTTTCGGACAATGTCTTCAGTGATTCGGCGGAAACAGGAGATGCCACTATAGATTATTTGTTTGTTCCGGGGGGCAAGGAAAGCACGCTGGTGAATAATCTCTTTGCCAAATTCACTTATGCTTTTAACAGCAGCCATAATCTGTCGACCACGGCTGTGTTCCAGAAAAGTCTGGACCAAAAAGGCGGAATAGGGGTTCCCGAATTATACGAACAAAAAGACTATGCTGATTATATAGTGCGTGTCAATTACAGGGGGATATTGAATCCCACCACTCTTTTGGAAGCCGGGTTCGGGTTCATAGACAGGGACAAACTCACCCGTCCTTCTGATGATGACCTGGGACCTTCCATGTATTACATTGAGGATCTGGGGCGCAATATCAATAATTCGTACGGGGGAGTTACGGATAATCAAAACAGGCTTGATTTCAGCATGAAGTTTACGAAGTATTTTGATACAAAGGTTTTTGGAAATCATGAATTGAATATCGGCGTGGAGTACTTTGATTTCTCCTCAAAATTCGCTGTTGATTTTACAGGAAAGGATGAAGACCTATTCCCTGACAATGGCTTTGAAAGCGGCACGAAATATTATTTCAGTTCCTGGATGGAAGGCCGGCAGACACCCACTTTCTTTTATGAATACGGAGTGTTTGATTTTATTAATTCTTCAAGAGGCATAGGTGTATATCTTGACGACAAGATGACATGGGACAGAGTATCGCTGATGATCGGCCTCAGAAGCCAGACTCAAATATGTCTGGATAACAATGGGGATAAGATGTTTTCCTGGGGATTAGCTGACTTTCTATCTCCCCGCTTGTCTTTGTCCGTTGACATAACAGGGGACAGTAAAAATATCATCAAACTGGGATGGGGGAGATTTTCAGATGTCATAACCACCATGCCCCTGGGGCTTTTGAATTCAGGAGCAGGATTGAGCTTCAGGACATACAGATGGCAGGGAGGGATAAATCCGGATGCAGCCGAACTGCACGATCCCTCCAATTGGATCTTTGAGAATGAACAGAAGAATCAGCCTTTTGAGATCGCCTCTGATATCAAGCCGGATTTTCTGACTCGATACCTTATAGAATATGACAGAAGGATCGGTAACAACTGGGCTTTTTCTGCCCGTTATGTTCACTCCAGGGCAGATGACCTTATGGAAGTGCTGGCTGTTTTTGATCCGGTAAGCCAGTATAAATTTTTATATGATAATTTTGAGCACAAGAGAAGAAATTATTCCGGAGTGGAATTCGAGCTGAACGGAAAAATAGGAAGGAGTTTTTTTGTGAATGCCTCCTACAGCCATTCTTCGGCTAAAGGGACCAATCCCGGCCAGTCTGAGACTGGTTCCTGGTCCCAGGAAGAAGGCAGCACCAACTACCTGGGATTGTTCGGCAACCACATATTTATTCCAGGTCTTCCCGGATTAGAGGAAATCAAAGAATATTATGATTGGGCCCTCGGGGGATTGGGAGGAAGAGGGATAGGGGATGAAGGCTGGTACGGGAAGCTTCCCTATTCTGTTGACCACGACTTTAAGCTCCTAACAGTCTTTCTTGCTCCTTACGGATTCAGTGTCTCCGCAGCGTTTGAATGGATATCAGGATATTACTGGGAAAAACTGGGTTATGTTCCCTATTTCGGAGGGTACTATTCCTTTCCGGAAACAAGGGGATCCAGGAAAACACCGGCCCATCATTACCTTGATTTCGGGATAGAAAAAGAGATAAAGCTGGGAAATATAGGGCTTACCTCTCCTGTGTCTTCCGTATTGCGGATAGATGTTTTGAATGCTTTTAACAGCCAGAAGCCCATATCTTATGTAAAGGAAGACATCCCTCTTTTTGGTGAGGTCTGGGGAAGGCAGCAGCCGCGCCAGGCAAGAATTACTTTTAAGATCAAGTGGTAGACAAAGACAGAAAGGAAAGATTTCGATAGAAAGTGGTCGGGCCCGGGCATCTTCAATCATATCAATAACATAAACCTACTTTTCCACAGCCCCTTACCCTGAAAAGCTGCCATTTTGGGGGGGCAAATCAGATGCGATGAAGGAATCACATATCTTCCAACAGTTCACTCTAATCCTCTAGTTCAGGGGTAAGGGAGATCTCTATTCTTTGTGTAGCACTATTAGACTGATTTTCTGATATTCTCTCTTTTTATGGGTTGCTTGTTGACTTGTTCTTTATTTTATACGTATGATGGGTGATGAAGGGGCTTAGAGGATGGAAATTTGATGAAATGTAGCAAAAGTTATCACCAACAAAAAAACTAAATTCCCACCCTTTTATCAAAATAAAAAACAACGTAGATTCTATTTTTCTATTGAATACGAATAACATAAAGAATAGTATGAAAAAAGAACCGATTCTATAAAAAAGGACTAGAGAATGAAAACAACAGCTATAAAAATGGTTTCAGTCTTGGTAATAGGCTGTTTTCTGGTATCTTCGATTCCAGCACAAAACCGCCCAGGACAAAAAGATTCTGAAAGCAAAACAAAAGTCATTCTCTTGGGCACCGGCACTCCCAATCCCGACCCCCATCACTCGGGCTGTTCCGTGGCCATCACAGTCAATGAAACTCCTTACATCATTGACTTCGGACCGGGTCTAGTAAGAAAGGCAGCTGCCTTATCTCCTTCATACGGAGGTCCGATTCCTGCCCTGGAACCCAAACGTCTCAAAACAGCTTTTCTCACCCACCTTCATTCAGATCACACAACTGGGTATCCGGATCTTATTCTCACCCCATGGGTGATGGGAAGGGATGAACCCTTAGAAGTCTATGGTCCTGAAGGCATCAAAGAGATGACACAAAACATACTCAAGGCTTATAAAGAGGATATCAAATATCGCCTATACGGAACAGAACCGGCCAATGATAAAGGTTGGCGCGTTCATACCCATGAGATAAAACCCGGAATGATCTATAGCGACGCTCAGATGAAAGTCGAAGCATTCGAAGTGAACCATGGAACCTGGCCTCATGCTTTTGGGTTTCGGTTTATCACTCCAGATAAAATCATTGTGATCTCAGGAGACACTGCTCCCTGTGACAACATAATTGAATTTGCCAAAAGCGCGGATATACTGATTCACGAAGTTTATTCCCAAAAAGGCTTTGAGAAGAGAAGCCCCGTCTGGCAAAAATACCACACCCAGCATCACACTTCTACTCATGAATTATCCTTGATCGCTCAAAAGACCCGTCCCAAACTTCTGATCCTTTACCACATACTTTTATGGGGCACCAGCGAACAGGAGCTGCTTCAGGAAATCACGGATAAATATGACGGAAAAGTGGTGATAGGATCTGACCTTGATATATATGAATAAAAAATGGTTCTGTCTGTTTAAAAAATGATTTTAAAGCAGGTCCCTTTTTTTTCTCCAGAGGTAAAGAACCTTTAAGCTGATCTTCAGCTAATATCTTCACCAAAGTAAGGCCTAAAGATTTGGTCTCTCTTGATTCCATCTCTCATTCCTTCTGGAATATAAGAACAGGTTTGAAAGACACTTTGGTCACCTGAGGCCTATTATCCAGGAAGTGGTGGACAAGTACTTGGACTGCGGCAATCCAAAGTGTGGATTTGCGCGGGTCAGATGTCCTGTCTCTCTGCTCTCTGCGTCTGCGGCAAAGAGGCACTTATAAAATACCTAAAGGCAGCCACAGAAAAAGATATCACTCCGGGCATCATTGCGGTGATCCAGTCATTCGGAAGCATAAAGGGGCTTAGAGGATGGGAATTTGGTGAAATGTAGCAAAAGTTATCACCAACAAAAAGACCAAATTCCTATCTTTACATGCACCTGTTGGTTAAAAATATTGGGTGAAACTTGCCCAAAGCTCGTCACCCAATTTCCAGTATGCTGCGACAGCGTCTTCAGCCGTCTTCACGCAGTACTCGGTTAAATATTGTTTCGCTTTTGCCGGATCTTGTTTGTACAAAAGAAAGGCTTGCTTCTCGATTTTTTCCTGGTTGGCAAAGGCTTTGTTCTCGATCTCTTTCCAGATTTTTGCGATTCCCTGGCTCATAGGCTCCCAGCGGAAGAGCGCCAGCTGGCTTACCCTCCGGAAGGCCCACCAGGCGCAGTCCCGGCTGAATCCTCCCCGGCCGTCCACCATGTAGGAATCCGGCATCCGGGTGATTCCACAGTAGAAGGGAGTGTGGGGTGTGGTGGCGGGATTGTCGTATCCCAACCAGACCACGCCTCCGATGGCGTTGGGAAGCCAACTCCGGCTTTGTGTAACCTGAAGGTAGGTCGCCCTCTTGCAGCAGATCGTCCTCTCACGCGGCACCTTGAGAAGTCTCATCAGGTCGGAATTCAAGAACGGGCTGGCTACCGGACTTTTGACCGTCTTTCCCTCCCGGTCGACTATCGTTAGAGTCTGGGTCATGTCATAAGGTGTGCCCTGGTAGGTGTCGCGAAAAATATCCAGCACATCCTGGACAGAAAGCTTTTTGTCGGGCTTGACAGACATCGGAAAGTTCTCAGCATTTGGGTCCAAGTTAAGAGAAGGGGCAACCCGGCTCAACACCAACCATTCCCGGCGCCGGCTTCCCATGCTGCGGCGCGAGGCATAGGCATAGCAAAACTCAAAAGGTTCGCCGTTTTCGGGATCCCACCAACCCATTTCTTGGGCTAGGGAATAGACATTGTCAGAAGCCATATAGTTTTCCGGGTCGTTGAGGTCGATCTGCCGGATCCGGCTGGCATTGGCTGAAACTCCGACATGATCATCCGGAATGTGAACCGCAGCCCAAACAGCTCCTTTCTTGCCTTCGCCTGGCCCCAGAATCTCGAAATGCCAGGTCTCATTAGGATCGGCAAAGGTGAAGCATTCGCCGTAATCGATGTATCCGTAGGTTTTGGTCAGTTCATCGGCGATTCGGATGGCCTCCCGGGCGGTCCTTGCTCGTTCAAGAATAAGCCGGTAGAGCTCAGGGCAATTGATGATACCCTCCCTGCTTCGGAGTTCTCTTTTGCCTCCGAAAGTTGTCTCACCGATAGCCAATTGGTGTTCGTTCAGGCAGGGGTAGGCGGTGTTGATGTAAGCGTAGGTTTCCGCAACCTGAGGGATCTCGCCTTTCTTGAGAGGTCGATCATTCGGTCCTTTTGTTCTTTTGGGCAGGTGATAAACAGCAGACATGCTCCCTGGTTTGTGCTTTTTGTGCGGCACTATGTTAATCCATGTCCGGTCTGTGTTGCTATCACAAGAGTGTGAAGTAATTGTCGAACCGTCTACAGAGGC
Source organism: Candidatus Aminicenantota bacterium (assembly GCA_021162615.1). Taxonomy (GTDB): domain Bacteria; phylum Acidobacteriota; class Aminicenantia; order Aminicenantales; family Aminicenantaceae; genus WJMT01. The sequence continues at coordinate 7,066 of JAGGYH010000027.1, read as the reverse complement.
TAATTTTCCGACCAATATACTTGTACAGGATTCGATCGGAGGAAGAGTGTCATCGTTGATGTTTGCTTCAGATTGAAAAGCCGGATTCTGGAGGGTCAGCAAAAGCAAGCCGACACAAATAAAAAACGTAAAAATCCATTTTTTCATCAGTTTACTCCTCTCATATTTATCTAATCTGAATAACCCAGACTATTCAGCTTGTAGCATAACAAAATAAAAGGGTCAACTAAAAACAGAATTGAAAATCACTCACCCCATTTTTATTAAACAAGAGATTTGCTTGTAATAAGGGGGGACCGGCCCGGGCATCTTCAATCATATCAATAATATAAACCTACTTTTCCACAGTTTACTACCCTGGAAAGTCGCTATTTTTGGGGGCCAAATCGGCGGTCTTAGAATGTATAGATGTCCTGATTGCGGGACGGAAAGACTTCTTATGTTTTCCTGCAAGACCAGAGGCTTCTGCCCCTCCTGTCATGCCAAGCGCCGCGAATTCAACCGTTCGCTTCTCTCTGCTCTCTGCGTCTGCGGAATACCTAGAGGCAGCCACAGAAAAAGATATCACTCCAGGCATCATTGCGGTGATCCAGTCATTCGGAAGGATGAAGGGGCTGAGAGGATGGAAATTTGATGAAATGTAGCAAAAGTTATCACCAACAAAAAAAAATAAATCCCTATCCTTAAAAAACGTGTCACTTATAGAGGACAGGTGACCTTTATTAACATCGCACATACTTTTCCTTTCCCCCGATAAATACTTGGCATGACTCTTGCTATATTGTTTTAGAGATTATAATATCAGTAAATGATTGATGCTTTTAGATGATTGCAAGGGGTGATTGATGAAAAAAGGAACTATAATTATCTTTATTTTTCTTTTAATTCCAACCTTATCTAATTATGCCTTGCTGCAGGAAGAGCATGTGGCAAGAGTGGTCAGCATCGAAGTTCCGATAAGGGTTTACAAAAGGGGGCATTTTATTAGGGACCTCTCTATTCATGATTTTTTGCTGTATGAAGACGGAGTGCAGCAGAAGATCGATGCTGTTTATTTGATAAAAAAGAAAACCATTGAGAGAGAGGAAAAACATGAGGAGGCAGTAAAGACAAGAGAACCTGAGATTGCATCACGAAATTTTGTTTTTGTGTTTGAGATACACACTTACCTTCCCAAACTGAATGAGGTTATGGACTACTTTTTCAATAAAGTGATGCTTCCCGGAGATTCGCTTAAGGTTTACACTCCTGTTCGAGCCTATACCATAAAGGAAGATGCGTTCAAGGTCCTGCCCAAACAAACGATTGCGGATCAGCTAAAAGCCAAACTGAGGAAGGATATTATCCTGGGGGCTTCTGATTACAGGAGTCTTTATGAACAAATAAGGAAAATCGTGAAAACTGAATTATCAGAACAACAAAAACGACGCATGTGTATGGATATTTTAAGAAGGATGAAAGCTTTACAACAGGTTGATGAATCCAATCTTATTGAGCTGGCAGAGAATCTCAAACAAGCCGAAGGACAAAAACATGTGTTTTTGTTTTATCAGAAACAGAGCCTCCCCATTCCAGAGATCTTAGAGGATCCGGATAGAGTGGAACTAATAGGAGGTATTTCCGATCATGCAGAGGGAATTAAAACAGCTTTTTCAAATGCCTCCATATCCGGTCATTTTGTGTTCATCACCAAAAGACCGGAATATGAGCTTGATTTAACTCGAATGACTAGTTATGGATCCGAGAGAGAGGAAATAAAAATGGAGGATTCCTCAGCCGAGATATTCGGTGCGTTTAACGACCTGGCCAAAGCCACCGGAGGCCTGACCGAAAGCTCTGCGAATGTGGCTGTGGCGTTTAAAAAGACAGTGGAAGCTACTGAAAATTATTATCTGGTCTACTACACTCCCAAAGAATACAAGGCGGACAACAAATTTCATAAAATAGAGATTCGAATAAGAGGAGGCGGCTACCGGATCACCCACAGGGCTGGTTATGTAGCTGATTGATATAATAAAATTTTAGGGGCTAAAAAATGAAAAAATTTGTTTTTATTCTATCCTTATTTTTGCTTTTCCTCCCGTTGATCTTTTCCCAGGAAATTATCGAGAATCCTAAAAATGGTGAATTGGGGACGTGCTGTCACCATCATAAGCCATGACGGCCGCTTCTGCATCTGGACAGATCCTGAGGAATATATGGTCACGGTTTTGGATATTGATACAGGGGAAATCGCCAGTAAATTCACCCGCCCCTATCCCCGGGTAAAAGCACCAAAGAGAACAACGGACCGGCCCGGGCCTAAAATACCTGAAAGAAAATATGTATCCGATATTAACTATATCTATACATTTCAGGGAAATATCCTGGTATGGACCTCCACTTTTGATGACAAAAGAGGGATGCTCTTTGATCTATTCGATAAAAAAGGCACTTATTTGGACAGCTTCTGGTTGAATGTGAGAGGAACGCTTATCGCTACATATAAGAACTCTTTATTCTTTAGAGAATACAATGAGGAAGGAACTGTGGATGTGGTCAAATATCAGGTGGAGGATAAAAAATGAAAATGAAAGATGGAAACATCGATATCTTTACAAAGAAATGTCGATTCATTCAAAAATTATCTTTTAAACATTTGGGGGAATGAAAAACCTCTGTGCAAATTATTCACTACAGAGAAAAATAATTACTTATATGATACAGGAACCAACAAGATAGTGAAACATGAAAATCCGGAGTTCGAATTATTGAATGACCTTATGATTATGGATGTCAATGATGCGTCGGATTCTATTTCAATGAAAACCTTTTCATCTCTGGAGCAGGCGATGGAGAAAGAAAATATTTTAAAAATAACAAAGATTGATGGTTTTGAGATTCTTAATCCAAGAGTTCCCCCAAAAAATAAGCCAAAAAAGGCGTAACTTATTATATTTCTGATAATTACGCATTTTCACAAGTGGAAGTACAAAAAAATGGGGGAACTTTGTTGTATTTTTTGGTTAAAATGGGGCCTCGGATGGCTCAGCTTAAAAGCTTTCCATAAATTAGAATCCTTGAGGAGGCCCCAAATGGATTATGCCAGAATTGCTTCAAAATTGCGAGAGAAAATTATTAAATTTTTGGGGGAACTCCTGATGTTAATAATATTGCAATTACTTAACAATTATGTTAAGTTAATGCTATGCGATGGAAAGATTTATTGACTAAATTTGCGGAAAGACCGCTTTTTAATTCTTCGATGTTGAAGGTTTTCCCTGATGAACCCCATCATATACAGGTTCAGCTTTCAAGATGGGTTGATGCGGGCAAACTCTCACAAATAAGAAAAGGATGGTATCTCATTGAAAAACCGTATCGGTTGAAGGAGGTCCCATCCCCTGTTATCGCTAACACGGTGGTCCACCCTTCCTACCTATCATTGGAATGGGCGCTTCAATATCACGGAATGATTCCCGAACATGTTTTCAATCCCACCTCTATCACCACTAACCGGGGGATTCGATTTAGTGTGCAGAAGACTCTCTTCATTTATCATCATGTCCAGCCCTCTTTTTTTACAGGTTACATGCAAACAGCGTATAATGGCCATTCCCTTTATATCGCTTCTCCTGAAAAAGCTCTTTTAGATAAAATTTATATTTTTCTCCAAAGAAACGAATTTTCATTGGATTGGCTAAAGGAACTGCGGCTCCAAAACCTGGACCCATTCGATTTCGATAGATTCCGATCTTATGTGAGCAGGACCAAAAAAAGGGGATTGGCTCATGCTGTAAATAAAAGCATCCAATACCTTAAAGGAGAACTCGAATGAAGGAAATCGCGCTTCAAACCGCCAGACGAGCCGGGGAGCAGAAACTCAATATTTTAAGAGAGTATCTGCAGAATTATATGCTTTTTTTGGCTCAAAAAACAGAAATGAACTTGCATCTTTTTTTTGTGGGAGGGACTGCCCTGCGCTTTCTTTATGGAATCCGGAGATATTCCGAAGATTTGGATTTTTCTGCTGGAAAGTCCTGGGAACCATCAAAAATCTCCTTTTACGCCGATAAAATGGTCAAAGATTTGGAAAAAGCTGGATATTCCTTTTCTCTTCACCTTAAAGAAGAAAAAACAGTCCAGAGGATGAGTTTTCGTTTTCATGACCTTTTATACGAAATCGAATGGACTTCTCAAAAAAAACAGAAATTACCTATCAATATAGAGATTGATGTGAATCCTCCGGCGGGATGGATTGGGGAAAAAAGTATTGTGGATGTCCATTTGCCCACGCTGGTCCAGCATTATGATAAATCCTCACTTTTGGCAGCCAAACTGGCAGCACTTCTAATCCGGCCTTATACCAAAGGCCGTGATGTTTATGACATTTTCTGGTTTCGAACCAAATGGAAAGAGATTTTGCCCAATTTTAAATTATTGAACAATGCCATAGCTCAAAAAAAAGAAGATTTCAAACGGTTAAACAGGAACAATTGGCTCGAGACGATTCAACATAAAATACAAACTTTGAAATGGAAAGAGATTGAAAACGATGTAAGCCCTTTTTTGGAATTCGAGGATCAAAAGCTGGCCTTCACACAGGATAACTTTTTTCGGTTGTTATCTTGTCAAAATGAAAGTCATAAATAGAACCGTTTCCTTTTATTTTATGTTTTTCATATACTTGTCAAACCATTCCACCCACCGGGCCCAGAGGTCCATGTAGGTCTCGATGCACCGGGGACCGTGGGATTCGTAAGGGTAGATGTAGAGCACCGCTTCTTTTCCCAAACCCGTGAGAACCTGGATCATTCGTTCGGACTGGATGAGAAAGGTCCCTGAATTGTTGTCTGCGGCTCAATGATACATCAGCATGGGAGTGTTGATGTGATCGGCTTCAAAAAAGGGCGACAACTGAACGCTGTAATTTACGCTGTGATTATTGTGTTTACAATCCTCGTGTTTATGACAAAAGGAATCATGGTAACAGAGATATGACCATCCCGGTGGCTTATAAATCAATTGACTATTTAGCTGAACACAGCAAAGCAATTGAAAGCGTTTCTGTAGGTTTTTACGGAGGAAAACCATTATTGAGATTTCCTTTTATAAAATCCTGTGTGAATTATGCCAAGCAAAGAATATATGGGAATGAAGTTCGATTTAGCTTTACCACAAATGCAACTTTAATAACTTCTAAAATGGCAAAATATTGTTATAAAAACGTGTCACTTATAGAGGACATATGACTTTTATTAATGGGATGAGGGGAGATTCCCTGGTGAGTGAGAGGTTGGAGAAAAAATCATTAAGCAGAAAGAGAGAAATCCTCTCTCTCAACAAGTCGCTCGTCTAGAGAAAGAAAATCAACGTCTCAAAGAGAAACTCACAAAGGCCGAAGCCATCATTGATGTTCAAAAAAAAATTTAAGACATCCTGGGGATATCTCAAAATCAAGAAGACGGGAGCAAATCATGAATGCGGCCGCCATTTTAAGCCACGATGTGGGCAAAAAGGCCGCCTGTAAGGTGCTGGATATACCGAGAGCATCCTTCTATCGCCATATGAGTAACAAGCCCCAGGTAACTCAACCACGGCCGGCTTCTCCTCTGGCGCTCACAGGGGAAGAAAAAAAGAGGGTAATCGAACTCCTTCATTCAGAAAGATTCCAGGACAAGGCTCCTCATCAAATCTATGCCGCTCTCCTGGATGAAGGCGACTATTATTGTTCCATCCGGACAATGTATCGCATCCTCAAGGAGGTTCATGGAAGAGTTAAAGAACGAAGGCGTCATGTTCAGCGCCCCAAATATTCCAAACCCGAGTTACTGGCGACCCAGCCCAATGAAATTTGGTCCTGGGATATTACAAAGTTGAAAGGGCCGGTCAAACGGACTTACTTTTATCTTTTTACTATTTCCAGAAGGGCAAAATAGCGAATAAGATATCCTTAGAATAATTATAAAAAGGAGATCACTCTTGAAATATCTTTGGATTTTTGAGTATTTGAGAAATTCAAGTCGTCTTTTTTATGTGCAGGATTTAAGTAAGCAAAAGTTTTAAATTGTTCTTGACAATAGTACCAATAATGGTATCATAATTATGGTTAAAATAAGAAAGATCCTTATCAAAATAAGGAAAAATCCAAAGAATGTCCGTTTTAAGGACTTGTGTAAGGTGTGTGATTATTACTTCGGATCACCTCGGCAATGTGGGAGCAGTCATAGAATTTATAAGACACCATGGCCTGGAGATCCAAGAATTAATATTCAAAACAAAAATGGAAAATCCAAAGTTTATCAAGTGAAACAAGTGCTAAAGGCTGTTGATAAATTGGAGAATGAAGATGACAAATCTAGGTGATAAATATACTTATAGGGTTTTGTGGTCTGATGAAGATAAGGAATATGTCGGATTGTGCACTGAATTTCCCAGTTTGAGTTGGCTCTCCCCCACTCCAGAGGCGGCTCTCAAAGGAGTCAGAAAAATGGTAAAAGAAGTGCTTAAAGATATGAACGATCGTGGAGAATCTCCGCCAGAGGCTCTCTCCAGCCGAAAGTTTAGCGGTAAATTTGTGGTGAGAATTCCACCTGAACTTCATCGTAATTTAGCTATTGAGGCCCAAGAACAAGGAATCAGTCTCAACCGGCTGGTCAATGCAAAACTGCACAGGTAATGGATTTTTGTGTCTAGTTTTTTCCAGATTGAATAAAATGGTTTAGAAAGGCGATTTTGTGATCGTTAGAAGCGGGACGGGCCCGGGCATCTTCAATCCTATCAATAACATAACCCCACTTTTCCACAACCTCACACCCTGAAGCGTCCCCATTTTTAGGGGTAGAACCAGTTGCTAATTGAGAATCAAAAAATGTTATCATTAATGAGAAATAAAGATAAGAAATTCGTTTTTTTGTTGCTGCTGATTTTCCCTCCTGATTGACGTCAAGAAAAAATTCCCTCCCGTTGCCTCAAATAAAAATGTTACTGAAAATCTGGTCTTTTTTCTATGCCGAGAGGCCCGCTCTCAGTTTCTTGAATAACGTCTGAATTAGCGAAAATAAGATTTCGCGCCATTATCTGCCGC